>CAIPNE010000242.1 GCA_903866355.1 uncultured Gammaproteobacteria bacterium | reverse complement strand
TGTCTGCTCACCCACGAAGTACAAACAGATAAAATCGCCGCCCAAACTCTCGAGCAGCCAGCGCGCATCGCCACTGGCCACCAGGGGCGCGTCGAGGCAGGCATCGCCGGGCTGCAGCGTGCTGTTGAAGTCGTCCCGGTCGGGCGTTGTCAGCACCGATTGACGCAATTGGCAGGGCAGCGACAAGCGCCCGCTGTTGACCAGCCGGCGCGCAAAAGGATGCTGCCGCGCCAAGTCCAACGCCGCATCGCGGAACGCTGTTTCCTGTGCCATTTTGGGCGTCATGAAGTCGGTGCTTTGGGTGGAGTGGCGCAGGTTCTCATCGGCGGCGTAAACCCGCTCTTGGTCGTAGCTCGCCAACAAGCTCGGGCTGGCTGAGTTCTGCAGCACCCAGGCTAATTTCCAGACTAGATTATCGACGTCTTGCAGTCCGCCGTTACCGCCGCGCGCGCCGAAGGGCGAGACCAAATGGGCGGCATCGCCAGCAAAAATAACCCGCCCATGCACAAATTTTTGCAAGCGACGGCACTGAAAGGTGTACAGGCTCACCCACTCATATTCAAATTTTTGGCCCGGCCCCAGCAGCGCCTGCACGCGGCGCGTCACCTGCGCCTCTTCCAGCGCAGCCTGCCGATCGATATCCCAACGCAATTGGAAATCGAGCCGCCAAATGTCATCCGGCTGTTGGTGCATGAGCGCTGTGCGCCCCTCGTTGAAGGGCGCGTTGAAATAAAAACGGCGCTCTGCTGAAAACGCCGCGCGCATCCGCACATCGGCGATTAAAAAATTATCCTCAAACGTACGGCCTTCGAAAGCCAGCCCCATGAGCTCACGCACGGTGCTATGCGCACCGTCAGCCGCGATGAGATAGTCGCACCGCAACTGATACTCACCCTGCGGGGTAGCCACCGTGACCTCCACGCTGTCGTGACGCGGCACGATCGCCGTCACCGTATGTTGCCAACGCACAGGGTTATTGCCCTGCGCCAGCGCATCCAGCAAATATTCTTCCACGTAGTACTGCTGAAGATTGATAAAAGCGGGAAATTTTTGCGCATCAGCAGGTGCTAAATCAAAGGTATACAGCGGTTCGGCCACGGCGCCCGCAAACACTTTACCCACGTTCCAAGTCACGCCTTTAGCCAGCATGGGCGCCGCCACCCCGAGGCGATCGCAAATTTCTAACGAGCGTTTTGCCCAACAGATGGCCCGCGATCCGTTACCCACGCCGCCGTGTTTTTCCAGCACCACGCACGCAATGCCATGGCGGCGTAAATCTAGCGCCGCGGCCAATCCCACCGGCCCGGCGCCCACTATCACCACCGGCACGTGGCTCATGGCTTGCGTGGGTAGCGCGCTGCACTCGAACTGGTGCCGCGCTGAGCGAGCGTGCGCCAGGGCCATGTCCAGCCGACTTAGCGTGGTACTCATGTGGCTGGCCTAGTCGCTGGGCTTGCGGCAACGACTTGCTGTTGAATCGCACCAAAAATACTGGCCCCTGCTGCATCGAGCATTTCAATGCGCACGCTGTCGCCGAATTGTAGAAACGGCGTGCGCGCCTCCCCATGGGCCAAGATCTCCAACATGCGTCGCTCAGCGATACAGCTCGAACCGCGGCTACGCTCGTAGTTTGAGACCGTCCCGGAGCCCAATATGGTGCCCGCCCCAAGCCTGCGGGTGCGGGTAAGAAAAGCGAGCAGATCGTGGAAGCTGAAGGTCATGTCGATGCCGCATTCGGGTGCCCCGAACCACTCGCCGTTCACCCACGTGCGCAAGGGCAGGTGCACTTTGCCAGCGTGCCACGCGGCGCCCAGTTCGTCGGGCGTCACTGCCACCGGCGAGAACGCCGTGGCAGGCTTGGATTGATAGAACCCAAAGCCCTTGGCCAGCTCTGCCGGCATTAAATTGCGCAGCGAGACATCGTTGACCAGCATCAAGAGCTGGACGTGCTGCGCCGCTTGCGCGGCGGATGTCCCCAGCGGCACATCGTCGGTAATGACGGCAACCTCGGCTTCCAAATCAATCCCGTGGGCGGCATCCACCGCCAGCAGCGGATCGTGCGCGCCGCCGAGGTCGTCAGAACCACCTTGATACACCAGGGGTTCGTGCCAATAGCTGTCGGGTAACTCCGCACCTCGCGCTTTGCGCACCAATTCGACGTGATTGACATACGCACTACCATCCACCCATTGATGGGCGCGTGGCAGCGGCGCGGCGCAGTCTTCAGGCCGGAAAGGCAACACGTCCTTAGCCGTGCCGTCGGCCAAGTGCTGCGCACGCTCGCGCAAACGAGGCGCTAGCACGGCCCAGTCGTCCAACGCGGCTTGGAGAGTGGGCGCTATGTCGCGGACGTCCAGCGCCCAGCGCAGCGCGGCGTCAACCACCACCAGCCGGCCATCCCGGCCTCCCCGCAGACTTGCTAACTTCATGCGCTCTCCCCGGTAGCGGTGACGTTGAGAAGCGTCATCGATGGAACGAT
>CAIPNE010000241.1 GCA_903866355.1 uncultured Gammaproteobacteria bacterium | reverse complement strand
GGGAGGTCAACGGTGTGCCAGCGTGGTGGGGTCTGCAAACGGTGTATGGGGAGGGCGTGACGGCGGCGATTGTGGATGGTTTCTGTGCGGTCTTGGCTGCGCGCGACAATGCCACATGAGCGGGTTATCGCTGACGCCCGCCGTGATCGCGCAGCTTTATCGCGAGGCCTGCCGATTTGACGTCATCGTGTTCAAACCCGGCAACGTGAGTTGTGAGGCGGCCGGTCATAGCATGCAGGCGGCGGATTTTTTGACCAGCGCCGCGGTGTCGGCGTCGGTCCTGACTCAACTCGGTGGCGGGGTGGGTGAGCGGCTGTTAGGAGCGGTCCGGGCGACCCGCGCGGCGGTCGACTGCAACACCAATTTGGGCATTCTCCTGCTGGTGGCGCCCCTTGTGCTGGCGGCGCTAGCCCCAACCAACGAACCGGCCTTGCGCCAGCGCTTGCGTGTGGTGCTGAGCGACCTTAGCGTGGCTGACGCCGAATTTGCCTACGTGGCCATTCGCGAGGCGGCGCCCGCTGGTCTGGGCGAGGCCCCAGCGCAAAGTGTCTCTGCCCGCCCGACAGTGGATTTACGTGCTGCGATGGTGCTCGCGGCGGCGCGCGATGTCATCGCCCGGCAGTACCGCAATGATTATTCAGAAGTGTTTGAGCTGGGTCTTGTGGCCCTCCGCGCCAGTCGCGCCGCTGGCGGCTCCTTAGCGCAGGCGGTGAGCGCGGTGTATCTCACTTTTTTAACCAGCTTTCCAGATTCGCACGTCGCGCGTAAACACGGCGTGGCCGCCGCTACGGCGTTGCGCGAACGCGCCCAAAGACTGGGCTGGCGCGGGCCAGCCGACCAACATTCGCCGGCTTTCCGGGCGAAATTGCGCCACCTCGATCGCGAACTGAAAGCCGCCGGGATCAACCCGGGGACCAGCGCTGACCTCACCGTGGCCAGCTTGTTTGCCTGCCAACTCAGCGACGCCCTAAGCAATTGCGCAGCGGCGCTGTCGTCACAATCTCAGGGTCGGGGGCAGGGGGTACTGGGTCGCGTGTCGCCAGCAGTACACGGGTAAAAAAATGGGGTGCCGGGCGCTGGCTGCGGCAACTTTTGAGCAGGGTATTAGGAGTAAAAAGATGGCCGTTGTTGACCGCGTATTAGTCGGCGAATCATTGGTAGGGGATGGGCATGAGGTCGCGCATATCGAGCTCATCATGGGCCCCCGTGGCAGCGCGGTAGAAACCGCATTCTGTCATTGCATTACCAATAATAAAGAGGGGTTCAGCAGCCTGTTGGCGGTGATTGCGCCTAATCTGGCCACCAAACCCAACACCGTCATGTTTAATAAAGTCACCATTAAGGGCTCTAAACAGGCGGTCCAAATGTTTGGACCGGCCCAGCGCGGGGTCGCCATGGCAGTTGCCGATAGTGTAGAAGACGGCACCATCCCACTCGCTGAAGCCGACGATATTTACATTTGTGCCGGTGTGTTTATTCACTGGTTAGCCGAAGACGACCAAAAAATTCAGGACTATAACTATCAGGCGATGAAGCAGGCTATCCAGCGTGCAGTGGCCCGCGAGCCGCGAGCCGCGAGCGTCGTCGCGCAGAAGAATGCGACTCATCATCCCTATCAGGCCCACAGTTAAGCCCGCGCTTACGCGATGAGGCACCGGTTGAAGTCAACGCGCCCGGTGACCTCACCGCGTGCTTTGCCGGGCCGCGCGCTGACTTTACGCGGGGCCAGCGGTGCGCAACAAGTCGCGCACGTGATCGGGGGACAGCGAACCATCGTGCAGCGCCGTGGCGAGAAGCACGGCGGCAACACCCTGGGTACGCAGGCATTCGAGATCTTGCACGTGCCGGGCGCCACCCGCAGCGATGAGGGTCGCGCCGGGTGCTAGTGCGTGCAATATCCGGAGGTAGTCAAAATCTGGCCCCTCGCTAGCGCCAACCCGCGCGAGGTTCATGGCGATGATGCTCTGCGGCCAGAGTGCCGGGGTTGACCACACAGCCGCTGGGCCGAGGCGTTCCTCGCCTTTTCGATCCAGCGACAGAATGCCCGCCGCGCTCGCCGGCAAGGCTGCGCACAGCGTTGCGTAATGGGCCACAGAGCGCAGGCTTTCGCTACCCATGACACAGCGCACGTTGGGGTGCTGTGCCCACTGCGCGATTTGTGCCGGCGACTCGAAGCCCGCATCGATCCACCACTCGCAGTCGGGATGGGTGGTGACCAGCGATTGAATGAGCGTGTGGTTGGAGCCCTGTTGCTGGATCGCATCCAGATCAGCCACGTAAAAAATGGTGCTGGCGAATTGTGCGCGCAGCGCCGCCGTAACACCCAACGGCGCGGTAGACTGCGTCAAGCAAGAACTCAGCGGCTGATACGCCGCACGTTCACCACGCACCGCGCGCACGACGCCGCCAGCGGCAATATCCAGTACAGGAATGCAATGCATTGCGCACACCAGTTGTTTCAAGAAGTAGATTGTAAGAATGGGTCTGTGGTCTTGTCATTGAGCGCGCCCAATTGCCGCTGAAGTTGTCGCACGTTCGGCTGGTGGGCTGGGACATCGGCGGCGCTCATCTGAAGTGCGCGGCCTTTGACGATGCCGGCGGGCTGCTCGCAGTCCGCCAGCTACCCTGCCCGCTGTGGCAAGGTCTGTCTGAACTCGATCGCGCGTGCGAGTTGGTGGCCGCCGATTGGGGGCTGGCCGAGGCGCGCCATGTGGTGACCATGACCGGTGAGTTGTGCGATTTATTCCCCTCACGCGAGACCGGGGTTAGGGCGATCGTGGCGGCGATGGCGGCACGTGTGGGGGAAGATCACCTGCGCATCTATGCTCGCCAAGCCGGCTTGGTGCGCCCTGCCGCAGTGGTGGCCAGCGATGTCGCCTCCATGAACTGGCACGCCACTGCCACCGCGCTGGCGCAGCGTTGTGACGAGGCTTTGCTCATTGACACGGGGAGCACCACGACCGATGTCATCCGGATCGAAAAAGGCCGCGTGGTGACGCAAGGCCACGAGGATCGCACGCGACTGGTGAGTGACGAATTGGTCTATCAAGGCGTGGTACGCACCCCGGTAATGGCCGTGAGCGCACGCGTGATGTACGCGGGGCAGTGGCAGGGGATCGCGGCCGAGTATTTTGCCAACATGGCCGACGTGTATCGGTTAACGGGTGAACTCCCGCCCGACGCCGATTTGCTCCCGAGTGCCGATGGTCGCGGCAAAACGCTGGGTGAGAGCGCCGCACGTTTGGCCCGCATGGTGGGAGACGACGCCGGCGCGGCAAGTTTTGCGGCGCTGCAAGCGCTGGCGAGGGAGTTGGCTGCGGCCCAAATCACGCGCTTGGGCGAGGCGGTGCAACGCGTAGAGCAGGGGCGTGGCGCGCCGTTGCCGATGGTCGTAGGTGCCGGGGTAGGGCGTTTTCTGGTGCAGGCGTGGGCGCGCGCCAGTGGCCGGATCTATCGCGATTTCTCCCAGGTGCTGGGGCTGCCGGGCGCCTTGGCCGAGCCGGCGAGCGAGTGTGCGCCGGCGGTCGCGGTAGGCTGCTTGGGCCGGTCGTGGGCCTAGGCGTGAGGCGTATCGCGCTCAACTATCGACCCACGGTGGCCGCGCGCTTGGGCGGTTTGAAAGACCGCCCGTGGTTTGTCTATCTGGACAGTTGTATAGAGCGCGCGCGCGGTGGGCGCTACGACATCATCGCCAGCGACCCGCTAGCGACCGTGGTGACGCGGGGCGCAACCACGGCCCTCACCACCGCCGAGGGTCTACGCTGCTCGGCAGCTGATCCCTTCGAAATTCTACACACGGCCCTGCGACAGTATTTGCCGCCGACCGGCGAACCAGGCCCATTCTGCGGCGGCGCGATCGGCTACTTTGCCTACGATTTAGGTCGTCGCATCGAAGACTTACCCATACGAGCTGTCCGCGATATCGCGATGCCCGATATGGCCATGGGTTTATATGGCTGGGCCATTGTGGTCGACCACTTGGAACAACGCGCGGAGCTGGTGATTCATCCTGCCGCGCGTTGCAATATCGCCCAGGTGCAGCAAGCGTGGGATGCCCAGTTACCGTTAACGCCGCCGGCTTTCGGCGGCACCTTTGAAGTGGCCGGTACGGTCCAACCCGATCTCTCCTTTGGGGAATACGCCACCGCTTGGCACCGGATTAAGTCTTATCTGCGGGCTGGGGACGTCTACCAGGTGAATCTGACCCAACGCTTTTCGGCGCGCGTACGGGGCGACCCGTGGGATGCTTATCTGCGTTTGCGCACGCTCAATCCGGCGCCGTATTCGGCCTATCTCGGACTGCCGGACGGCCAGATCCTCAGCTCCTCGCCTGAGTGCTTTCTGCGGGTGGGCGACGGGCAGGTGGAAACGAAACCGATCAAGGGCACGCGGCCCCGCGGGCTGACCCCCGAGGAAGACGGCAGACTCGCCGCGGAACTGGCCGCAAGTCCCAAAGATCGGGCTGAGAACGTGATGATTGTCGACCTTCTGCGTAACGATCTGGGCAAGCGAGGGATTCCGGGCAGCGTCGCCGTACCGGTGTTGTTCGCGGTGGAGAGCTTCGCCAAAGTCCATCACCTAGTGAGCACCGTGCAGGCGCGCATTGCGCCGGACGTCACACCCTTAGCGGTCTTGCGCGATTGTTTCCCCGGGGGGTCGATCACCGGCGCGCCCAAGTTGCGGGCGATGGCGATCATCGAAGAATTAGAACCTACGCGACGGGGCGTTTACTGTGGCGCTATCGGCTATGTGTCAGCAGATGGCCGGATGGATACCAATATCGCCATTCGGACGCTGCTCTGCCATGCCAATCACCTGTATTGCTGGGCGGGTGGAGGCATCGTGATGGACTCGGAACTACACGCTGAATATGCCGAATGTCTCGCCAAAGCCTCAGCGATGTTGGAG
>CAIPNE010000240.1 GCA_903866355.1 uncultured Gammaproteobacteria bacterium | reverse complement strand
TGGCCGACATCACCGCCTGGTGCGCAGTTGATTTCCACCAATGGATTGAACGTGGCATCCCCGCCGACCACCACGCAACGCACGCTTGGCACAGCGCGCTTAAAGCCCGTCCCAGCGCTGCGGCGTGACATGAGCAGCACCGCGGCCTTGGCGCCGCTACCGCCGGGCCCTGGACGCCTCGCCAGTCTTAAAGCCTATGGCCGCAATCCAGCCACGTATTTTCAGGCGATCTTGCCCCGCTACGGCGATGTCCTGCGCTGGCGCGGCTACATGGATATGTACCTCCTTAACAACCCCGACGATGTGCGGCAGGTACTCACCCGTGCGTGGCCCGAATTCACCAAGCGCAACATTGATTACCGAGTGCTGCGCCAAACCATGGGCGAGGGGCTAGTCACCAGCGACGGCGACTTTTGGGCACGACAGCGACGCCTGATGCAGCCGATGTTTCACAGCCGCATCGTCAATGGTTTTGATGAAGCTATTAATCGTGCCACCGCCGATCTCGCGGCCCGTTGGCGTGCCCGCCCCGCGCAGACGCCCTTTGCGCTGGATCGAGAAATGGGTCGGCTCACGTTCCGTATTGTGGGCGAAACGCTGTTCGGCGCGGCCATCGAACAACACGCGGAAGAAGTGGCGGCGCTGCTGGCCCAAACCAACACCAATCCCAAAACCGTGGCGGCCCTGCTGACCCTCTGGCCGTGGTTGCCGGTGCCTAGCAATCGACGTTTTCGCCGCCAACTGGCGCTGCTAGATGGCATCGTCTATGGGTTAATCCACGATCGCCGTGGCAGCACCGTGGCTCGCCAAGACCTGTTGGGCCTGTTGCTCGCCGCACGTGACGAACACGACGCACCCATGCCGGATCAACAAATCCGCGACGAAGCCATTACCTTGCTCCTCGCAGGTCACGAGACCTCCGCCACTGCACTCGACTGGACCCTCTATCTGCTCGCCCAACACCCCAGCGTTGAGCAACGTCTGGTGGCAGAATTAAACGGTGTGCTGAACGGACGTGCGGCAAGTGCCGCCGATTTGCCGCAACTGCCGTTTCTCAAGCAAGTGGTGCAGGAATCGCTGCGGCTCTATCCGCCGGTGTGGGGGCTGTCCCGGCGGGCCGAGGAGGAAGCAGAATTTGGGGGGTTTCGCATCCCAGCAGGCGCCTACGTGGTGGTCCTCCCCTACACCCTGCACCGTCATCGCGATTGGTGGTCAGACCCCGAACGCTTCGACCCCGACCGCTTTAGCCCCGCCCGCAGCGAAGGGCGGCATTCTTATGCTTATCTGCCCTTTTCGGCCGGTCCGCGTGCGTGCATCGGCATTGGCATGTCCTTGCTGGAAATCCAACTTGTACTGGCCCAGCTTGTGCCACAATTCGTGGTGCGCCCCGTGCCGGGACACCTCGTCGTACCCTCGCCATCCGTCACTTACCGGCCGCGCTTTGGCATTCAGGCGACGGCGACCATCCGTGGCCCTAGCGGGTAATTGGCCCGCGCGCGCCTATCAACCAGCCCCGCACGCTTCATCTAGCCCTCGGAGTCATCCATGAAACTCGGACTATTCGGCATCAACATGAACGCCTGCAGCGACCCGGACACCTCGCTGCGGGTCGCCCAGGCGGCGGAGGCCGCTGGTTTTGAATCACTGTGGACCGGCGAACACGTGGTCCTACCAGATCCCCAACTCGCACCCTCGCCGCTGCCGCCTCAATATCCGCTGCTCGACCCTGCCGTCACGCTAGCGTTTCTTGCCGGTCACACCCGCACCATCAAACTGGGCACCGGCATCATCATCCTGCCGCAACGCAACCCGTTGGTGTTGGCGAAGGAATTGGCGAGCGTGGATGTCATTTCAAAAGGGCGTTTGATCTTTGGCTTAGGCGTGGGTTATCTCAAACCAGAGTTCGATGCTTTGGGCGTGTCCTTCGAACACAAAGGCGCGCGCGCCATTGATTATCTGCTGGCCATGCAAGCCATTTGGTCGCAGGCGCAACCCCAATATGCCGGCCGCTTCGTGTCCTACAACGCCATTCAGGCCCAGCCGCAACCTATCCAGCAGCCGGTGCCCATTGTCATCGGCGGCCACACCCCCGCGGCTTTTCGGCGGACCGTGGCGCACGCCCACGGCTGGTATGGTTTTGCCCTCGACCTCCCCGCCACTGAACGCTGTCTGGCGGGTCTGGCTGAGGCCGCGCGCACAGTGGAACGACCTGCCGCATTAGGTCCCCTCGAAATCAGCATCACCCCAGCTGCCGCGCTCGACGCGGCACTCGCACAGCGCTACATCCAGGCCGGCGTCCACCGACTCATTCCCTTTCCGCGCCTGAAAACCAGCGATGAATTGGTTGCCTATGTCGAACAAACCGCGCGGGCGTGTTTGTAGTCCAGCGGCCAATTCGAACCCGATAACGGGTTAGGATTACCAGACACCGCAACCCAACCAGCACTGGCCCCACAGCAAAGGCCGGACCGCCGCAATAGACCGACTTTCCTAGAGGAACACTTGGATGCATTTCAGAGACATTAGCGGACTTGCCTTGAGTGGCGCACTGCTCCTCAGCAGTGTGGCGATGGCCACCGAGACAGTCCCCCAAAAAATCAAGCCGGACCCAGACAAAATCGTCCAGCAAATGTGTGGTTACCTAAACTCCCTTAACCAGTTCTCCTTCCGCGCTGAAGTGACCGACGACCAGGTGTACAGCGGCGGCAAAAAGCTGC
>CAIPNE010000239.1 GCA_903866355.1 uncultured Gammaproteobacteria bacterium | reverse complement strand
GTTGCAGTCAGCGTTAGGATGTCGACCTCCGAGCGCAACGCTTAAAATTGCTCCTTCTGGCGCACACCAAATCGATGTTCCTCATCGATGATCACCAAGCCGAGTTCCTTGAAGTGCACTTCGCGGCTCAACAGCTTGTGCGTGCCCACCACGATGTCCACGGTGCCTGCAGCGAGACCTTCGAGCGTGAGGCGGGTTTCGTTGGAATCCCGAAAGCGCGACAGCTGGCCAATGCGCACCGGCCAATCGGCGAAGCGATCACGAAACGTCTGATAGTGCTGTTGCGCGAGCAGCGTGGTAGGTACCAGCACCGCGACTTGCCGGCCGCCAGTCACCGCTAACCAAGCGGCGCGCATCGCCACTTCGGTTTTGCCAAAACCCACATCGCCGCAAATCAGTCGGTCCATGGGCTGAGGCCGCTGCATATCGGCCAGCACCGCTTCGATCGCGGCAAGTTGGTCGGAGGTTTCTTCGAAAGGGAAGCCTTGTTCAAAGGCCAAATAACCCTCGCGGTCCATTTGGAAGGCATGCCCACGACGGGCCGCACGGCGCGCATGGACTTCGAGCAATTCGGCGGCCACATCACGAATCCGTTCCGCAGCCCGGCGCCGCGCCTTGTCCCATTGGCCGCTACCCAGCTTATGCAAGGGCGCGCGTTCGGGGTCCATGCCGGTGTAACGACTGATCAACCCAAGCGCGGAAACCGGCACATAGAGTTTGTCGCCGTCGGCGTATTCCAGCTTGATGAACTCGTTGATGCTATCGCCCATCGCCAGCACTTCAAGTCCTAAATACCGGCCAACGCCATGCTGCTCGTGGACCACCGGTGCACCGATCTGCAGTTCAGCAAGATTGCGTACCACCGCCTCTTGGTCGACATTACTGCGGCGACGCCGCCGCCGCTGGGCAGCACGCTCACCAAACAATTGCAGCTCGGTGACGATGGCGATCTGCGGGTCCAGCATTTCGACGCCCGCGGCGAGTGGCCCCACGGCGAGTGCTACCGCGGCCTCCCCCTGCCTAAATTCCGCCCAAGAAGAAACCGTTTTGAGCGTCACACCGTGAGCACGGAAAAGCTCAATCATGGTCTCGCGACGCCCGTTGGATTCGGCCACGAACAACACCCGACCGGTGTAACGGGACAGAAATTCCTGCACCGCTAGCAAGGGGTTTTTGGCGCGCGCATCAATGGGTAAACGTGCCCCGGGGCGCGTTGCAAAGGTAAGACCCGCAGCCCGGCCCTCCCAGTCCTCTGGCTCTAAGCGGATACGGGGGTAGGAGGCCAAGCGGTGCCCGAGTTCTTGCTCGGAGAGAAACAAGCGCGCCGGCGGCAATAATGGGCGTTCCAGATCGTGCCGCAGTTGCTCGTAACGTTCCTCCACGCTGCGCAGAAAAGCGGCGCCGGCACTATCCGACGCGCCGTCAGCGATGATCAGCGTGTTGGTGGGCAAATAGTCAAACAGGGTGGAAACGCCATCAAAAAACAGCGGTAAATAGTACTCAATGCCGGCCGGGGCATTGCCATCACTCACGTCTTCGAATAACGGGCTGGCCGTGGGCCTACCCTCAAAGGCAAGGCGCCAATTGCGTCGGAAAGTCGCGATGCCTTCGGCAGAAAGTGGCACCTCACGCGCGGGCAAAATGCGCACCGCCGCGATGACTTCGGTGGAACGCTGGGTCTCGGTATCAAAGCGGCGCAAAGCTTCGATGTCGTCACCAAAGAGGTCTATGCGAAACGGCGCGTCCTCGCCCATGGGGTAGACGTCAATCAGGGAGCCGCGGATAGCAAAATCACCATGATCCATCACCTGCGGCACACTGCGATAACCCGCCTCGTGCAACTGGCGTCGGAAAACCTCGCGATCGAGGGTCTGGCCCGTGG
>CAIPNE010000238.1 GCA_903866355.1 uncultured Gammaproteobacteria bacterium | reverse complement strand
CTTCTTCCAACCAGCGGATGCAGTCGGCGACCACCACCCGATGGGCGTACTCGGGAAAGTCGTTCAGGGCAAAGTTTCGCCGCGCCCACCCGCTGTAGGTCGACGACATATCCACCGAAGTCGTGGTGCGCGCACCACCCGCCGCCGCCTGGACGCTGGCGGATGCCGTGTAGGAAAAAAGATTCAAGACATCGCGGTCGTGCGCCGCTGCGCGCAAACGTGCGCGGGTGGTGCGGTGGTCCAAAAACAGCCCCGTATCGAGGTAGTCGCGCAGGTTCACCAACAGGCGCACCCCGTGTTCTTCCACCTCAATAAAATTACCGGCGTCCGCTTGCTTCTCGTATTGCGCTGTCCCCCGCTGACGTTCCCGGCGCTTGAACACGATGCGCTCTACCGGCACCTCTAGCAGTGCTGGCAAGACCGACAACGCTTCATCGAGCCGCGTGCGTGCATGGGCTTCGTCGATGGTCGCGGGTGCCGCGTATTCCTGCACATGCAGCCAGCGCTCAGTACTGGTGTAGAGGTCGATAGCGATGGCGTACTCGGGCATGTCGGCGTCGTATAAACGATAACAACTCACGCCGGCGCGGGCCGCCCAGCGCCCCAATAAACGCACATTCTTGCGCAAACGATTGGCAAACATCTCGGCCCCGGGTGAGGGCGTTGCCAGTTCCGCGATACGCTGTTGGGCGCGCGCCACCCGCACACTGCCCGGGGGCACCTGGGGGGCAAAGGACGCCGCCTGCAAATGAATCCGTAGCAGCCGGCATTCCAGCGCGCCATTAAACAGCGTGTGGGTACGAAAAGCCTTTAAGCCCAATTCCAAACCCAGACCGGGATTGCCGGTAAAAATAGCGGCCTCCCAGCCAGTAAAACGCGCGCGTAGCCGTTCGCCCAAGCGCCGGTAAAGTTGGACCAACTCGGCATGCTCACCCAAACGCTCGCCATAGGGCGGGTTGCAAATCACCAGCCCCGGCGCACCCGGCGGGGGATCGGCCTCGGCTAACTCGCGCGTTTCAACGTGGACCACGCCCAGCAGCCCCGCGCGTCCGATGTTCTCCCACGCAACGTGCACCGCATCCGGGTCGATGTCGTAACCCACGATAGCGCCCGCCCGGCCCACGCCGGCCGCTAGTCGCGCCTGCGCTTCGTGCCACAAAGTGGCCCACAGTGCCGAGTCGTGACCTAGCCAGTTCGCACACCCGCAATCACCCCGCAGCAGGCCCGGGGCGATGTCACCAGCGACCAGTGCTGCCTCAATCAGCAGCGTCCCCGTGCCGCACATGGGATCGACCAGCGGCGCGCCAGCCACGGCCAGCGGCTGCCAGCCTGCCCGCAGCAAGAGCGCGGCCGCGAGATTTTCTTTGAGTGGGGCAGCACCGGGGCCACGACGATAACCGCGCCGATGCAAGCTGCCACCACCCAAATCGATCGCTACCTGCGCCAAGTCTCGATCGATATACAGGTTAATCCGCACGTCTGGCTGCTGGGTATCAACGTCTGGGCGCACGCCTTCGGGGGTGCGACAGGCGTCGACAATGGCGTCTTTGGTGCGCTGGGCAATGAACTGGGTGTGGGTAAGCTGGGAGCGGCTCGCCGCAGCATCCACCGCCAAGGTGCCCGTGGGGGCCAAATGCCGAGGCCAATCTAAGGTCTGCACGCCGGCATAGAGCGCATCGGCGTCCGGTGCCGGAAAGCGCGCCAAGATCAGCAACACGCGATTGGCAACCCGTGACCACAGGCACGCCCGATAGGCCACCGCGAGCGTGCCGCGAAAAAACACGCCGCCGGCGTTCTCTTTCGCTGACTCCGCGCCGAATTCGCGAAGTTCGGCCAATAACAAGTCGGCCGTACCCCGTGGCGAGGTCGCGAAAAATTCTAGCGCATCGCTCGCTGGTGCCGCGGGCGCTGCGGACGTCTCGGACGATTCAGACGCGTCAGACGCGGCCGGCACCACGGGTACGGCGCGGGCGTGAGCCCAAGGATCAATGGGCAAGTTCAAACCCCTCATAGCCGTTGGCCGCCACCTGGTTACATTTCGCAACATAGGGCGGAAAACCAATATAGGGCATAAAGACCCGCGGTTTGCCCGGCACGTTCGCACCGAGGTACCAGGAGTTACACGACGGATAGAGGGTGGTGTGAGCCACCGCGTTGACGTGCTCAACCCAAGCGTCTTCGGCGGCCAAAGTGGCTTCGATGGTCTTCATTTTCTCGCTGGACACATAGGCGATACACGCGGCGATCCAATCTGCGTGTTGTTCGATCGAGGGCAGCATATTGGTCAGTACCGAGGGGCTGCCCGGACCCGTCACCAGGAACAGATTGGGAAAACCCGCCGTGCCTAAACCGAGATAGGTGCGCGGACCGGCGGCCCATTTTTCGCTGAGCGGGCGCCCCGCACGGCCACGGATATCAATTTTTGCCAGCGCGCCGGTCATGGCGTCAAAGCCGGTGGCGAAAACAAGGCTATCAAATGGGTAGTCTTGGCCCGCCACTTGCACACCCTGAGCGGTGATAGCCTCGATGGGTGACTCGCTCACATCGACCAACGTCACGTTGCTACGGTTGAAAGTCTCGTAGTAGCCGGTATCAACACACAGTCGTTTGCAACCCACAATCTGGGTGGGCGTGAGTTTTTCGGCGGTCACGGGGTCACTCACCACGGCTAGTATTTGGCGTCGGATGAACTCGGCGGCGGTGTCGTTGGACGCCTGATTGACCAGCAAATCGCTAAAGGCGCCCAAGAATGCCAGCCCGCCATCCGCCCAGCGGGCAGCGTACTCGCGCTCACGTTCGGCGCTACTCACCGATAACGCAGATTCTTCGCGCACGCGGAAATCAACCCCAAAACTCATCTGACGATTACGCGCTCTAAAATTGGGGTAGTCCGCTTTAATCCGCGCCACCTCGGTGTCGCCTAAAGGCGCGTTGCGGGCGGGAACGCTGTAGCTGGGGGTGCGTTGAAAAACCGTGAGGTGCGCGGCTTGTTCCGCAATGTGCGGAATAGATTGGATGGCCGAAGATCCCGTGCCAATGATGCCGACACGCTGCCCCGTGAAATCCACCCCCGCCTGTGGCCAGCGCCCGGTGTGGTAAGTAGCACCGGTAAAGTGCTGCAGGCCTGGGAAATCCGGCAAATTGGTGGAGGATAAACAACCCGTGGCCATGACGCAGAAACGGGCGTTAAAACCCTCGCCGGTATCGGTGGTGATCTGCCAACGCCCCATCGCGTCGTCAAAATGCGCGCTCTCCACGCGGGTGTTGAACTGCAAATCGTCGCGCAGGTTGAAGCGATCGGCGACGTGATTGATATAGCGCAGAATTTCCGGCTGCGTTGCGTAACGCTCGCTCCACTCCCATTGCGTTTGGAGCTCCGGCGAGAACTGATACGAGTACTCCATGCTCAGTACATCGCAGCGCGCACCCGGATAGCGATTCCAATACCAAGT
>CAIPNE010000237.1 GCA_903866355.1 uncultured Gammaproteobacteria bacterium | reverse complement strand
TGTCCTATTCGCTGAATATGGTCAACTCGAACACCAACATCAACGAAGTGCTGGCGCGGCCGACATTGGCGGCACTCAATGGTGTGCGCTCTGAGTTTTTCTCGGGCACCACCTTGACCGCGGCAGTCGTGGCAACGGGCGTGAGTGGTGGTAGTTCAGTACAGATTGAAAAAGAAATCGGCGTCAAGCTGAGCATCACACCGATGTTTATGAGCGGCAACAAAATCCGCCTGACCGTTGATGCGCAACGAACCTTTTTAAAGCCCCCCAGCAAAGACGTGCTCTATACCTACAAAGTGGAAACCACCAAGATCATGGTGAACGCTAATGTGGTGATGGAGTTTGGCGAAACCCTGGTGCTCGGTGGCCTCTCGGAAAAAGAAACCAGCGTGACGCGCGATGGCGTGCCGGTGCTGCAGGATATCCCGGGCGTGCAGTATCTTTTTTCGCAGAAAGATACCAATGACTTTCAACGCTCGGTGCTGATGCTCATCACGCCGCGCGAACCACAATACACCTACCGTAAAGATGCGCCGCCGGGTTCGCCTGCGCCTGCACCGGCGCCAGGGTCTCCGCAAGCGGCCGAGGCCGCGGCAAGCGGTGCGGGCACCGAGTCGAGCATGACGGAGTTGCGCGCCCGGTATGGCGACTGGTTCAAGCCTTATCCCAACCTGGCTTCGGTGTTCAATCAGTTAAACAGTTCGTCGATTTATCGCGAATTCCGCACTGGCGATGTGACGCTGGAAAAGTGGGACAGGCAAAGCACCACCTCGGAACGCATCAAACAAGCACTCGATTTTCTGTTTTATTAAGTGGTTCGTATGAGTGTTTCAAAAATCAGAATCGCCTTGTTTGGCAGCTTCTATCTCGGTTACACCCTGCTGAGTGAATTTTTGCATGGTCTACTCAACGCACACTTTATGGCGGTGGGGGTGGCTGCCTATCGGGATGCGATCGAGGTGCGTACGCTGATGCGTGCCGACCGGCAGCAGGCAATCACGTTGCGCACGGTTAGCTTTGCCGATCTTGCTGCTGTGCTGTTGGTGGCCGCGGTTTGCGCTCAGCCTGTTCAACCGAAAATTATTTAGTCAGGACGAATGCCCATGACAATCTTCAGAACCTGGCGTGCAGTCCTGGCGCTTATCGGCCTTAGTCTGGGGCTGACAATAATGTCCGCCACCTTGCAGGCAGCGCCGACCGAGGGCGACAATTTTCACGACAAGTTGATTCACCTCGGGACCGGCCCGGAGAGCGGTTCTTTTGGGGCCATTGGCGACACCTTGTGCGAAACGCTCAACGCCGTCCGCAAGACCACGCTGGTACGCTGTATTCCGCTACGCTCGGCTGGCTCCTCTTTCAATATTCAAGCGGTGGCCAATGGCTCGCTGCAATTGGGGATGGGGCAGGAGGATCTCGTCGCGCAGGCCTATACCGATACCACCTCGAAGACCGGGGGCACGCTGCGGGCTGTTGCGCTGCTGCATAACTCACCCATTGCCATCATGGTGCGCAAAGCGTCGGGGATCACCACGCTGGCGCAAATACGGCAGGGCGTTGTCAATATTGGTAACAAAGGTGCGGGCTACTATGCCAACGCCTTGATGGTCATGAAAGCCATGGATCTGCGGGAGTCGGATTTGGCCGGGGCGACTTACTTACAGTCGACCGATTTTATTAGGGCCTTCTGCGAGGGCAAGGTGGATGTGATTTTCAATGCGCTGGCCCATCC
>CAIPNE010000236.1 GCA_903866355.1 uncultured Gammaproteobacteria bacterium | reverse complement strand
GGGGCAAATTTGTTTGGTGATATAGCTATTCGCGCGCTGGCCCTAACTCCCCTGCGCCTCGCGGTTTGAAATATGCCCCTTCCGACTGGCGTGCGGTGCTGTAAGTCTTGCAACACCGCGCACCAGCCCACCGTCACGCAATCTCGTTGAAACGAGGTTTTGACCGCCCAGCCAGCAAGGCGGCCAAGGCCATACCCCCGCTGCCCCCACGCTAGCACCCCAAGCGCTATCGCTTTAACATCGCCCTCTTGCTCGTGCTTCTCCTGCGGCGACCCGTAAATCCCATGAAATTAACACCCAATTTGCCCTGGTGGTCGCTCGCAGCGCCGGCGTTAGGCTGCGCGCTGTTGGCTGGCAGCTATCTGGGGTTGCCGGCGCTCCCCAGTTTGCTGTTGGCAGCGGTGCTGTTGGGGTGTGTGATCGCGGCTGTTCATCACGCGGAGGTCGTGGCGCACCGCGTGGGCGAGCCGTTTGGCACGCTACTGCTGGCGGTTGCGGTGACGATCATCGAGGTGGCACTCATTATTTCCATGATGATGTCGGCGTCGGACCATGCCGCGGCCTTGGCGCGCGATACGGTCTTTGCCGCGGTGATGATCATCCTCAATGGCATTGTGGGCTTATGTCTGTTGCTGGGGGCCTCACGTTTCCGCGAACAAACCTTCCAATTGCAGGGTGTTAACGCCGCCCTCACCACACTTGCCGCCATCGTGGTGCTAACGCTGGTGCTGCCCAACTACACCGACAGCACACCCGGGCCCACGTATAGTCCGAGCCAGTTGGCCTTCATCGCGGTGGTGTCGACAGGGCTGTACGCTACGTTTGTGTTGGTCCAAACGGTGCGTCACCGAGAGTATTTTTTGGCGAGTGATGCCGGACTGACACCGCATATCGACCGCCCTAGCGGGCGCCTGAGCCTCCTGAGCGGCCTGATGCTACTGGTGGCGCTGGGCGCTGTGGTGCTGCTGGCGAAAGCTTTGGCACCTGCTTTGGAACTCGCGGTGGCGAATGCTGGTGCGCCGAAGGCGGTGGTTGGCGTGGTGATCGCACTGTTTGTGCTGTTGCCAGAGGGGCTGGCGGCGGTCCACGCGGCGCGGGCCAACCGGCTGCAGACCAGCCTGAATTTGGCGCTGGGATCCGCGTTAGCCACCATCGCTTTGACGATCCCGGTGGTGGCCCTGGTCTCGCTCATGAAGGGTTGGTCGCTGGAGCTAGGCATCGATGCTAAATCCACCGTGTTACTGGTGCTATCTTTAGGGACTGCCACGCTATCCTTGGCGACGGGACGCACGACCGTCATGCAAGGCGCCGTGCATTTAGTCATTTTTGCGGTGTATTTGTTCACGACCGTGGTGCCGTAAAACCGTTAACGCGCGCGAATTCACTCCCTTATGCGTTTTAAATCGCCCCCTCGCGAGGCTGTTGCCCCCGCTATTTTCAGTCACCCAGCGTTTGCTTTTTGTGCCGGGCGGGTTGCTTGGTTAGCTGGTGCTAACTGGCCGCAGGTGGCCGATCTCAACGCTGCGGGTCCGCGACCGGCGCACCTTTTTGGGGGCGCGCCTATCGAATTTGTCGCGCAAACCGCGGAGCTTTTAAGCGACGGTCTGCATTACGAGCAACGTATCTTTCAGCGCGGACTCGTCGCGACCCGGCCGGCGAACTGGCACGATCTGCTAAACGCTTTAATTTGGCGCGAGCGCTTTGCGCTCAAGTGCGCGGTGAACGCGGCCTATGTGCGCGAATTTGCCACCCCGACGCCGGGCCCCAGAAGCCGCGCGCAGTGCGCTTTGACGCATTTCGATGAAGGGGGCGCTATTCTTGTGACGCGCGATGTGGCGTTGGTCGAGGCTTGGGACCGGCACGACTGGGCGAACGTTTTTTGGCCTGCCAGCGGCCGCACCGAGTGGGCCGCCGAGTTGCTGCTGTTTGGACATGCACTGCTGGAGCAATATCTGCTGGCCGGTGCGTTGCCGGTAGCGAAGTGTTTGGTGGTGTATTTGCCGCTAGGGGCGAGTGCTCAGGACGTCTTGCCGGAGGTGGCGCACGCCATTGTGCAGGGCGCTTTGCTGGCCGATCCCAGCGAGCTGCGGCCGCTGCCGCTCGCGGGAATTCCCGGCTGGCATCCGCAGAATGCGCAGGTTTCGTTTGTGCGCGAGGCGCCTTGTTTTCGCCCTGTGCGCCCGGGCCGAGATTATCCGCCGCCGTGGGTGGTTGCGAGCCCACGCCTTGCGACTCTTTTTTCTAGCGGGGACTTGTAGGCGCTGTCTGGGCCCTACAAATTTCTATTCTCACGACCGGGAGACCGTTTTATGCGTAATGCATTGCAAGAGCAGCTGTTAAAGGCCGGGCTCATCAAGGACAAAGAAATTAAGGAGGCGCATAAGCAGCAGCGGCGTGAGGATCGGCGACCTCCGCCGGTGAAAGGCGCGCCACCGCCGCCACCCGCGGCCCGGACGGAAGCCGACCGCGCCCGCGCCGCCAAAGCCGAACGCGACCGTGGGCTGAACGCCGAGCGCGAGGCGCGGGCTGCGCGCAAGGCGCTGATTAGCCAAATTGCCCAGTTAATCGACCCCTTTCGCAGGCCGCATAACGATGGCGAGGAAGTCTATAATTTTATCGACGGCGGCGCGGTGAAGCGCATCTATGTCGCGGCTAACACGCGCGCTGCGTTGGCCAGCGGCGAGTACGGCATCGTGCGTTTACGCACCCGCTATGTGGTGATTACCGCCGAAGGTGCGCAGGCTGTGCGCCAGCGCGCCCCGGAATTTCTCATCGTTCAAAACGAGACCGTCAGCGCCGCAGAAGACCCGGCGTACTTAGAACATCCCATCCCCGATGACCTATTGTGGTGATGCTGCGCACGTCCGGTCGCGCCTGCTGGCCGCTGCACTTAAGATGCCCACCCGGGCGGCGGCCGCAGTGGCCGGTGAACCGACTTTCTAGCCAGTGAGGAATCCCGTGAATTCGGTGACGCCAGATGAAGAGATCAG
>CAIPNE010000235.1 GCA_903866355.1 uncultured Gammaproteobacteria bacterium | reverse complement strand
GTCAAGCCCAGCGCGTCATTGAGTTGGCGGATCAGCCGGACCAGAATTCCCATCGAGATAGGATCCTGGCCCGAAAAAGGTTCGTCGTACAAAATCATGGTGGGATCGAGGGCGATGGCGCGTGCTAGCGCTACCCGCCGTGCCATGCCACCGGACAATTCTCGCGGATAGAGGTCGCGTGCGCCCCGCAAGCCCACCATTTCGAGTTTCATCAACACCAACGTGCGTAGCAGCGCCGGGCTGAGATTGGTGTGCTCCCGCACCGGAAAGGCCACATTCTCGAAGACCGTCAGGTCCGTTAACAGAGCGCCGCTTTGGAACAGCATGCCCATGCGCTTGCGCAGGGCATACAGCGCAGTCTGTCCAAGTTGCTGCACGTTTTGTCCCTCAACCAGCACCGAGCCGCTAGTGGGGGCCAATTGGGCCCCGATAAGACGTAGCAGGGTGGTTTTGCCCGTGCCGCTAGGGCCCAAGATGGCGGTAATTTTGCCACGCTGGATATCAAGGTCGATGCCGTCAAATATCACGCGTGCGCCACGTTGGAAACGTAGGTCGCGGACGCGAACAATGGGCAAGTCTGGGCTTTCCATTACGGATAGAGTCACGGCGCCAAGGTGATGCAGAAGGGATTATCGAAATTCATCGGTCAGCACAGTAGGGGATCACAGCGCCGCTGCCTAGATCCCGCGCGTGCCATTGCGCAAAGAAGCCCATCTGGCGCGGTGCGGACAAATGCGCGACCGTATGCAGCTTCCGCCGACTACGCGTCGGCGAGACCGTCTGGCGCAATGAGAAAGGTTGAGAAACATCATGGATTGCATGCTGAGTATCGAGTTGGAGCCGGTGGGCGAGGGGACCTGGCGACTGCGCTGGGACGACACTTTCACCTCCTCACCGGTGAGGGTCTACGTGGGTGGAACGCCGGCGACCATCGATCGGCGTCAGCCCTGCGCCATCTCCGCGCGCGCAGAAGTTGAAATCAGTGGCCTCGCGGGTTTCGCGAGACCCTATTTTGAGCTCGTCCCGGCGCAAGGTTCACCGCTGGTGGTAGGGCCGCGTCAGGTACTACTGGCTGGCGGCGTCAATTTTAGGGATCTTGGCGGCTATCTGGCCGCAGGTGGCCGCCGAGTCAGCTGGGGGCGATTGTTCCGCTCAGGCCATTTGTCGCGCTTAACGGCAGCGGATCAGACGCTAATCTCCACCCTCGATATTCGGACCGTCTGCGATTTTCGGATGGCAGAGGAGCGCCTCAGTGAGAATGGCGCACTGCAGTGCGCACCGGCAGTTGTAACCTTGGGCATTCCACCGGGTCTGAAAGACCGTTTTTACTTTCACCGATTGTTCGAGCAAACCGACGATCCCGCCGTGATAATCGAGGCGGTCCACGAGGTGCTGCGCTCGATGGTGGAGGAATCAGCCGCGCGCTACGCGCAACTGTTTGAGGTTCTGCTGGCCGTGCCATCGGGCAGCATTCTAATGAACTGCTCTGCGGGTAAGGAGCGCACGGGGGTCGGAGCGGCGCTGGTGCTAATGGCGCTTGGGGTGACCCGCGCGACTATCCTGTACGATTTCTGCCTGTCTCGGCAGTATTATCCTGCGGCCATTGAATTACCTCGCGCGCTGGCTAAGTACGAGGTCGCGCCACGGCCGGGCCGCGATGTTAACGCCTTGATCGAGCCGCTGCTGGTCACACGTGCCTCCTATCTAGAGTGCGTTTTTGCGAGCATCGACGCGCGCTATGGGAGCGACGCAGATTTTCTCCAACAGGCGTTGGGGGTTGGACCGAGGGAGCGGACCCACCTCCAGCAGTTGTTCACACAATGAAAATACAGGGGAGAACGTATGGCCATGCTCTATGCCGATAACGATAAATACGCTTGGCAATCTACCTTCGCGATCGTCGAGGCCTACAACGCTGCGATGAAAGATTTAGTGCGTCGACGCTACGCAGAAACTGGCGGTAACTGGCACGATTTTGTGGCCGACCGAGCTTACGACGTCATCACCAAGGCGGATATTGCGCAAATTGAGGCGCAGCTGCTGTCCAATGGTTACCGGTTCGAGCCCTCGGCAATGTCTTCCGCGAGCGAGCGGCCCGAAGCCTACAAAGATGCTGGTTTAACGCGCGCGGATTTCAGTTTTGAGCATGCCGGCGCACCTACCGCGCCGGTGGCAGCCGATGGTCGTGAACTACGTGGCGCGGGCGACAACGTCGTATCTCGGCGTGAAAATTTAATTGGTATTGCCCACTACGTGCGCACTAGCGACAAGGTGCTGGAATACCTCACCCACGGGGTTCCTGCCAACACCATCGCGTTGGTGGAAGATTCGGGGGGCACGCTGACGGCCCCCGTGCTAGAGCAATTTAAGGGCGTGCTCTGTGCCGGCGGGACCACGCGTTCTCATCTGGCAATTCTCACCCGCGAGTACGGCATTCCCTGTCTGATGAACGCGCGTCTGTCTGGCATTAAGGAGGGGGACCGGCTGGAATTAGAGGTCACCGCGCGCGCGAAAACTGGTGATGACTATCAGACTGGAGCTGATGTCAGCGCCCGCGTTTTCCGACTTCTTCAGGCCTGAGGCCATCGTACTACTAGAGGAATTTCTGCCATGCCGACGCCACCGCTGACTTACGCCCAACTACTAGAGACCAATAATCTTATTCAGCAAAACGCCGATGAGACCTACTGGCTGTGTGCGACGCGCACGGTTCAGGAGTCCAAAATTTTTCCTGTCTCCGCCTATATTTTGTTCTCTTATTTGAACTGTTTTTATCGTTATCCAGCGCTACTGAGAAAAATTGAGGAACACCTTTCGGCTGAAGAAATCGGCGATCGAGCGCGCAATCAAGGCATTAAAATTGTGGCGTGGTGTATGCCCTGCTTTTACTTGTTGGGCCGCGAAATGCTGATCAACTGGGGGGTTATTAAACCCACCGATGCAGCCCTCGATGTGATCTACACGCTAGATTTCTGGAAACGCTTTCAGCTGTCATGGCACCGTAATAACGGCAATCTTACCAACCGCCAAGCAGGGCACCGTGCGCAGGTGTTGCCCGAGCAGCGCTTGCAGGTATTCCATGCAGATTCCTTCGAATGCCGCGAAGGCGACGCTTTGCACCAAGCGGCGCAGGCTTTTCTGGCGACTACTGCGCAATACGGATTTCTTGTCTCCTGCGAAAGTCGACTGACGTTGCACAGTCACGGGCCTTATCGGGTGTCCGATAAACGCCAGATGCTCGTTCGCGATTTCTTAGAGCTCTCGGAGTCTGGCCCGCCTTGGCTGGATGGCGTGGGCGCCGATATCCCCTACAACAATCTGACCGTGACCATGATTCTGGAAGGTTGCCATATCAATCTGCTGGATGACTGGGGATCGTTCGAATCCGAGCCGGAAATGCGCGGGGAGCACATGGTTGGTGTGGGCTTGTATAGCTCGGATGCGCTCTCTGACGGCCCACTGCCCATCGGCATGGAAAGCCGCGAAGCGCTCACTGCTATGTTTATCGATCTCACTGGGCGAATTAAAACCGCCACTGCCAAGCTGTGGCGTGAAATGACCGGGTGGACACGCGATCAGCAGCTCGACGCTGGCGCGCTGACTTATTATGCGGTAATCAAAGAATTCGCCATCATTGCTGGCTGTTATGAAATGGAAGATTGGATGTTGATCGACGAACGCGCTGAGCGTTTTAGGCCGCTGCTAAACGACGAATACGGCAATCTTTTCCTGGG
>CAIPNE010000234.1 GCA_903866355.1 uncultured Gammaproteobacteria bacterium | reverse complement strand
GGTAATTCGGTCAGTAGGTCATTGCGGCCAATGCTCGCGGCGCACGCTGAAGCGGCGATTTCGTCTGCCTATGTTGGCCTTCTCAACGTGGCCGTGGACCGGCTGGATGCGGTGGTTGGCAATTATATTGATGACAGCTCAAAGATATTTTTGAAAATCGACACCCAAGGCTTCGAGGATGAAGTCTTAGACGGCGCAACCGCGCTGCTGCCACGCATTGCCGGCATTCAGCTCGAATTATCGCTGGTGCCGCTTTACGATGGTCAGCGGTTGTACGAGGCACTGTTGGAACGAATGCGCGCATTAGGGTACGAACTTTGGGGTTTGAGCCCTGGTTTTTTTGATGCCCGAACCGGCCGCCTGCTGCAATTTGACGGCGTCTTCTTCCGCACACCCAGCGCCACCCCAACCCGCTGAGTCAGGTGTTGATGAAGCCCCGTCTCTCTATCATTATCGCCACCCTCAACGCCGAGCGCGTGCTCGCACGTTGTTTGGCCTCCATAGCCCAACAGACGAACAAGTCGTGGGAAATCGTGCTCATCGACGGTGGGTCTACAGACACCACCATCGAAATTATCAAACGCCACACCTCGCTCCTCACTTATTGGCATGCCGCACCGGATGCCGGTATCTACGATGCTTGGAATACGGGTCTAGCGCACGCACGCGGCGAATATGTCTGCTTTCTGGGCGCGGACGATTGTTTTGCCAACGAGCACGCTATCGCCAAGCTGTTAGATGCCGTGGGTGAGGTTAACTACGATCTCGTGAGTTCTCGCTGCCAACTCGTCGATACAACGGGCAAAGTGTTGGGTCATTCGGGCGGGGCGTGGAATTATCAGGCACTCGGTAGGCGCATGCCGCTGTGTCATCCTGGGCTGTTACATCAGCGCGAACTGTTCACCCGTTTTGGCCCATTCGACATCACTTACCGCATTACCGGGGACCTCGATTTTCTGCTGCGGCTCCCCCCCGATATCCGCGCGCTGCATGTGGAGCAAACCACGGTGTTGGTGGAAAACGCTGGCGTCAGCAGACGGCAAATTTTGCGCCGTTTGCGTGAACAACGAACTGCGCTGGCCCGCTGCCCCAGATTTGGCGTCGTACGTGCCTATCTGGTCTGGCTAAATAAGCTTTGGCGCTACCCCATAGCGCGCGTGTTCCGATTATCTTTTTGAAAAGAATGCGCCGCGCGCTGGATTTCTCACCGCCTTACAAAGCGCGGGTCGTGCGGCAGCCTTACGCCCCCGCCGAACCCACCCAAAGCGCTATCGCCCAACCTTCGGTGTGCCTGTTAGAATCGGTGCACTGCAATAAATTGACCGATTCGCACCGATGATAATCTCACCCCTCGAGACTGCCCTGCGTGAGCGTCTAAGCCGCGAAATTCTGCTGATGGACGGTGCGATGGGCACGATGATCCAGCAGCATCGGCTCGCGGAAGCCGATTATCGCGGGACGCGGTTCATGGCTCACCCGGTGGACCTTAAGGGTAATAACGACCTCCTAACGCTAACCCGGCCGGAACTCATTACCGAGATCCACGCAGCCTTTGTCGCGGCCGGCGCGGATATCCTCGAAACCAATACGTTCAATTCGACCAGCATTGCGCAGGCCGATTACGCGCTGTCCAGCCTTGCCCGCGAACTCAATTTTGCAGGTGCGCGCCTCGCACGCGAGGTGGTAGACCGGGCAACGCAGGCTGATGGTCGGCCGCGCTATGTGGCCGGCGTGCTGGGGCCCACCAATCGCACGGCCTCGGTATCGCCAGATGTGCACGACCCGAGCTTCCGCAACGTGAGCTTTGAGGAACTGCGCCTCGCTTATCTAGAGGCCATTGACGGCTTGGTTTGCGGCGGCGCTGATCTGCTGCTGGTCGAGACCATTTTCGACACCCTCAACGCTAAGGCCGCGCTGTTTGCGATCGACGAATACAGCGCCCGTGCGGGGTGCCGCCTGCCCCTGATGATTTCCGGCACCATCACCGACCGCAGTGGTCGCACCCTGACCGGGCAAACCACCGAGGCCTTCTGGAATTCGGTTCGCCACGCGCGACCGCTATTTATTGGCCTGAACTGCGCGTTAGGGGCCGAGGACTTGCGGCCCTATGTGGCGGAACTCTCACGCGTTGCCGACACCTGTGTGAGCCTGCATCCCAATGCGGGTTTGCCCAATGAATTTGGCGAATACGACGATACGCCGGCCCACATGGCGGCGGTGCTGCAAGACTTTGCGCAAGCGGGTTTTCTGAACATGGTGGGCGGCTGCTGCGGTACAACCCCAGCCCCCATCGCCGCGATCGGTGCAGCGATCAAGGGTCTGGCGCCCCGACAAGTGCCCACGGTGGCGCGCATCTGCCGCCTGTCCGGCCTAGAAGCACTCAATCTCACGCCCGAAACCGGCTTTATCAATGTGGGGGAGCGCACCAATGTGACCGGCTCACCCAAATTTGCCGCACTCGTGCGCGACGGACAGCTGGAAGCGGCGCTCACCATCGCTCGGCATCAGGTAGAAAGCGGTGCCCAAATCATTGACGTCAACATGGACGAAGGATTGTTGGACTCCGAGCGGCTGATGGTGGAATTCCTCCACCGTATCGCTTCAGACCCCGATATCAGCCGGGTGCCCATCATGATCGACTCCTCCAAATGGAGCGTCATCGAAGCGGGGCTGCGCTGTCTG
>CAIPNE010000233.1 GCA_903866355.1 uncultured Gammaproteobacteria bacterium | reverse complement strand
ACCAGCTGCGCCAACGCCTCGGAAACCCGTAATGGAGACTAGGGTGGCGGCCCCAGACCCGTCGCGTTCCCGAGCGTTGCGGGCACGGTTGCTAACTGCCGGCGTGTTGGGGCCGGTTCTTGTGGTCCTCATTGTCTATCCTGCCGTTCAACCGTTGGCGATTGGCTTGTTGGCGTTTCTCGCGGTCGGGGCTTGGGAGTGGGCGGCGCTGATTGGCTACCGCTCGCAGTGGACCCGTTGCGCCTATGCCGCGGTCACGGTGGGCTTGGCCTGCTTGGCCTTGGTCACGTTGAACTCACCGGGACTCCGCCAAGGGCTAGCGGCTGTTAGCGCAGCGGGCTGGCTGCTGGCCGTTGGGCACTTGCTGCGCGTGGCGCGAGGAGGCCCTCCATGGCGGTCGTCTGGCATGCCGGCGGCGCTGGCCGGATGGTTGGTGCTGGTGCCTTTCTGGCTGTGCGTGGTGTGGCTCAAACAAACCGACTTTCGTTTGGTTGTGGGACTTGCTGCCCTCATCTGGCTCGCGGATTCGCTCGCTTATTTCGCTGGCGGTCGCTGGGGCCGACATCACCTTGCGGTGAGGGTCAGTCCCGGTAAAACTTGGGAAGGCGTTGCGGGCGGGTTGCTGGCGGCACCATTGGTCGGATTTGCCCTAAGCTTCGTGTTCGCGGACACCCACGTTAGTGGGCTGCGACTCACGGTTCTAGGTGTGCTCACTGTCGCCTATTCTATCGTGGGTGATTTATTTGAAAGCTCGCTCAAACGTGGCGCGGGCGTGAAAGACAGCGGCCGGTTGCTCCCTGGGCATGGAGGAATCCTCGACCGAATCGATAGCCTAACCGCCGCGGCACCTATATTTTTTCTGGGGGTTACTTTGCTGGGACTGGATGCATGATCGGGATCACCATACTGGGTTCAACTGGAACCATCGGGGTCAACACCTTGGATGTGATTCGGCGACACCCCGGACGCTTCCGGGTTTTCGCCTTGACAGCCAAACACAACACCGCCGTCCTCTTAGCGCAGTGCTTGGAATGGCAGCCGGCTTACGCGGTCATGGTGGATCGCCACGCGGCCGTGGCACTTCGCACGGCGTTGCGTGAGCAAGGATCTGCCACGGAAGTACTGGATGGTGGGAGCGGCCTGATCGAGGTCGCGAGTCATCCGGAGGTGCGCTACGTGATGGCTGGGATTGTGGGTGCTGCTGGCTTGCTACCCAATCTCGCCGCGGCGCGTGCCGGGAAGCGGGTGATGCTGGCGAACAAAGAATCGCTGGTCATGTCCGGCCAGTTGTTTATGAACGCGGTACGCGATGCCGGCGCGGAACTGCTGCCCATCGATAGCGAGCACAACGCGATCTATCAATGCATGCCGGTGGGCTTCGAACGCGGCCCCGCCGCGTTAGGCATTCGCCGCATTCTACTCACGGCATCCGGCGGCCCTTTCCGCACCCGTGAACTTTCGGAGCTGCACACAGTCACACCCGACGAAGCCTGCGCTCATCCCAAATGGGTCATGGGTCGCAAGATCTCGGTGGACTCGGCAACGATGATGAATAAGGGGTTGGAAATTATCGAAGCGTGCTGGTTGTTCAATACCGGACAAGACACCATCGAGGTCGTTGTCCATCCGCAGAGCATCATCCATTCCATGGTGGAGTATGTGGATGGGTCGGTACTGGCCCAATTGGGTAACCCGGACATGCGCACGCCTATCGCCTATGCGCTGGGGTGGCCCGATCGCTGTGAATCAGGGGTAAAACCGCTGAATTTCTTTGACCTAAAACGACTGGACTTCGAACCCCCTGATGAACAGCGCTTTCCCAGTCTGCGTTTGGCGCGCGAAGCCATGCGCGCAGGCGGTACGGCTGCGGCCATTCTCAACGCGGCAAATGAAGAAGCCGTCGGGGCGTTTTTAGACTGCCGGTTGCGCTTTCCGGCGATCGCCGAGGTGGTGGAGGGCGCGCTCTCGGCGTTAGCCCCACAACCGGCGGACACGCTAGAAGCGATTCTGGACGATGACCGACGTGCCCGTGAGGTCGCCGCGCGACTCATCGCTCAACAGCGCGACTAATGCTGAACTCAATCACCGCCTTGCTGAGTACTTTGCTGGCGTTCATCGGCGCGCTGGGCGTGCTGGTGGCCATTCACGAGTACGGGCATTTTCAGGTGGCGCGTAGCCTTGGCATTAAGGTGTTACGCTTTTCTCTGGGTTTCGGGCCGACCCTATGGATGCGGCGCTTCGGTGCAGACCAAACCGAGTTTGCGGTGTGCGCGATCCCGCTGGGTGGCTACGTAAAAATGCTGGATGCCCGCGAAGGGCCGGTCGCGGAAGCCGAATTGCCGCGCGCCTTTAACACGCAGAGCGTTGGGCGACGCTTTGCGGTGGTGGTGGCGGGACCGCTCGCTAACTTGGTGTT
>CAIPNE010000232.1 GCA_903866355.1 uncultured Gammaproteobacteria bacterium | reverse complement strand
TCGCCGAGCTCGCGACGGCCCAGGCGCAGATCGTGCTGGTGTCTCTAGCGACTCGGGCGACCTCCGACATCTTCGACGCCCTGGCAGCCTCGGGAGTCTCGATGACGAAAAACCTCGACCGGCACTGGCGCAATGCCCGCACGGTGGCGAGTCACAACCCGTGGGTCTTCAAGGCGCGCATCGTGGGCGACTTCGTGGTTAACGGCACCTCGCCGAACCGCGTCTGGTCCATCGGCGCGGCACCCTTGGCCGCCAAGTAGCCCCAGCGTGGGGCTACGGTCTGACCTTTTCAGGATTGGCCCCGTGTCCCTGGTGTCCCCTCTGCGCCCAGTTGTTGATGAGCCAGTTCACGCGCAAGTAGGCGCCACCAGCCTGTCGATCATTCCAAGGTTCACCAACGCGAAGAGTCACGAGCTCATCCACGAATACAGCCAGTTGCCCCACAGGCAGAAGCCTTGCTTGGATGGCGAAGCAGGCGTTCAGGTATTCCACGATGACCAGGGCGGCGGAACGCCGTGTTCGAGAGGGATATCGATCAGCGGCTGATGCCGCGAGCAGGTATTTCGATGACAACCCCGCGAGCGAGCAGCCCTGGAGAAAGCGCGTGCCGCTGAACAGGTCGCGAAACTGAACGCGCGCTGTCTGCGAGTTGGAGGGCACGAACACCGCCTTGGGACGCACTAGCGGGCTCTTGCACGCAATGCGCGAGAAAGCGCCCGCACCCGCACCCGCACCCGCACCCGCACCGACGACCACCGAGCCCGCGAATTCCTGACGCGGGAGAACGACCTTGCCTGCGAGCTGACACGCGCGACCGAAGCGCTGGCGCAGGCTTTAAGGCCTAACCAGTCGCTCTCTCCGTGCCACCTCATTGGTCGCAGTCACAACCCGGTAACCAACACCCTCCGCAAGCCCACGCGGCCTAGCCATTTCGCCGCCCAAGATTTCACCCCCGCGCCGCGCTGCTGGCTTAAGTCCAACGCGCCGCGTGTGAACGCATTCAGTCGAACATCGCCACCGCGCGTGTCCAACCACCCGAGGCGCCCTTAATCTTTACCGGCATGCACGACACCACAAAACCGTGCGGCGGTAGATCTTCCAGATGGCGCAGTTTCTCCATGTGGGAGTACGGCGTGTCTATGCCCGCATAGTGCCCCTCCCAAATGATCCGCGGGTCTTTGGTGGCGAGCCAGCGTTCCAAGGTTTTAGAAAACGGCGCATCCCAGCTCCAGCCATCGATGCCGGTCACGCGAACGCCTTGGTCGGTGAGCCAACGGGTGGCTTCGCCACCCACCCCGCAACCGGAATGGATGTACTCCGAGGTGCCATACATTTCCCCGGCGCGGGTGTTCACTAGAACGATATCTAAGGGCTGCAGCACGTATTGGATGCGCGCCAACTCCGCGCGCACATCGGCGGCGGTGGCCACATAGCCATCCGCAAAGTGCCGAAAATCGAGTTTGACGCCGGGTCGGAAATACCAGTCCAACGGCATCTGATCGATGGTCGGCATGGGCTTGCCTTGCGAGTCTCGGGAGTTGTAGTGATAGGGCGCGTCCATGTGCGTGCCGTTGTGGGTTGTGAGCGAGATGTGTTCGATCGCCCAGCCTTCGCCGCCGGGCAGATCCTCCTCTTTTAACCCGGGAAAAAGCTCGCACATCAGCTTGGCGTTTTCTTTGCCGGTGACATAGCGAATGGACGGACGCATGAACGGCGGATCAACCACGGTGTCATTGTCGAGTGGCTGGGAAATATCCACGATACGCGAGGGCAGCTTCATCCACGGACTCCTGATCTTTTTGGGGACTTTAAGATGGGAATTCTAACCCCGTGTCGTCGGTGCGAGCACGCCCTTGCAGCGCTAGGGGCCTGTCGCGGCACACCCACCTCGCGCGGGGCGACCTGGGGCGCGCAGATTTGCCGCGGCGACCACGCCCTGTTGGCGCATGAGCGCATCGGTCGCCGCCTCACGGACCCAGCCGGTGAAGCCGGAAAATCAGACCTTCAATTACCCGGCCTCGTTGACTGCCCACCACGCTTAAATATAGGCTTTCCCAGTTCTGCCTCATCCCCCCTCTAAATTGTTTCTCCCGCATGTCCTCGGCTGCCCAAAACCCAGACTCCCACCCACCGTTTGTACACCCCACGGCGATCATCGAAGACCGGTGCACCCTCGGTGCCGGGGTCAAGGTTTGGCACCATTCTCAGCTGAGAACGGGCTGCCGAATTGGCGAAGGGGTGTCCATAGGCAAGAGCTGCTTTATCGATAGCGATGTGAGCATCGGTCCTCACAGCCGCATCCAAAATGGGGTGAGCGTCTACGCCGGGGTCGACATTCGCAGCTGGGTTTTCATTGGTCCCAATGTCACGTTTACCAACGACCTGCTTCCTCGTGCGGGTCGGATCAAGTGGACGCGGGTCGCCACCCACATCGAAAACGGCGCATCCATTGGTGCCGGCGCGGTGATTCTTTGTGGCGTCCGCATTGGTACTTTTTCGATGATCGGCGCGGGCAGTACCGTCACGAAAGATGTCAAACCCTTTACGCTAAATTACGGATGCCCCGCGCGACCGCTGCAGAATATCTGCGCTTGCGGCGCCACTAAACAGCCGTTGGACGAACCTTTGCAGACTCCTTTCTGCCCTGATTGCGCCGAAGGCTTGGATGCCAAAATGATCGATTTGGCGCGCGTGGCGTTTGCAAACCTACCCGCCACCAACCAGTAAGTCGGCGAAGGATATGCACCCCGGCGATGGTTTTGTTGTCGTTGTTAACTATAACCAAGAGCGAGAAATTGCCCGATTTCTATCAGACTTAAAAGGATTTTGGCCGGTCGAAAAAACCTTGGTAATCGACGATGCCTCGACCGACGGCTCTGGACTCCTCGCGGCGGCGGCTGGTTACGAAGTCCTCCAACATGCAACCAACCGCGGCGTAGGCGCCGCGATTGCTAGTGGTATTCGAGCAGCCCGGGGGCGGTCCGCCCAATTTGTGGCGATTTTATCTTCGAACGGCAAAATGCTGCCCTCGGAATTGGCACGGGTCATCGCCCCGATTTTGGCTAACGAAGCGGATTACGTAACGGGCAGTCGGTTTCTAGAAAACGACGGCGCAGCGAGCGTCCCCTTTTTTCGAAGATACACGATCCCGCTGGCCAGTATTTTTCTGAACTTATTTCTGCAGTTCAACTATACCGACGTCACTTGTGGGTATCGGGCCTACCGACTAGCGCTGTTTGACGACCCTCGTTTTGATATTTATCAGCCATGGCTCGAGCGCTATCAGCTCGAGTATTACCAGCATTTTGTGGTCGCAAAATATGGTTTTCGTATCCAAGAAGTTCCGGTCCATATCGTATACGGACACCTTGAAAAAGGGCGCCGGAGTAAAATCAAACCCATCGTCGATTGGTGGAAAATGCTGAGTCCGATATTATTTTTATGGCTACGAATCAAAAAATAATCTGGGGATCTTTGATCGCGGCGGTCATTTTGGTCGTCGTGCGACAGTGGGCCGGTAGCGGTTCTTTCCCCGGTTTAAACTGGGACTATGCCACTCATCACGCCATCATCGATGCGCTGCGGGCCGGCATTTATTTTCCCGAACTCCATAAAGACGTGCAGTCTATCCACACCGTGGCGCCGTGGTTGCCGATTTATCACGGGCTTATAGGTTCGCATCTGCTGGTTTTGTTCATCACTATTTTCGGCGTGTCTACGTCAGCCGCGATGGGGCTGGTTTCTGATCTCGCGCTCGTGATGTTTGTGGGTTCTTTAATTATCTTGCTGGCCCCGCGTTGGCGCAGTGGCTCCTTGATCACTAAAGGGCTGGTTGCCGGCGTGATTGCCAACGCAGTTTGGCTTTATTTTTTGGTGGCAACACAGGGCTTTTTTGCCCAAGCCATCGGCTTTGGGTTTTATTTATTCGGCTGGGCCTTGGGGCGCCAACAAGCAACCGCGAAGCTTGGGTTCGCCATTGTTTGCGCAAGCCTCGTCATTTACCCAGATGGTTTTATTTGGTTTGGACTCCCGCTGGCGTTGCGGGCTTGGCAGGCCGGTGGCTTGCAAAAAATAATGCTGACGTGCGTGAGTATTTTGACTGGCCTGTTATTGGCAGTCCAACTCTCACGCATGTCGATCCCCGGGGGGCTGGGGTTTAATTATTCGGAACTGCTCTTAATTCCCATCGTCTTGTTCATGCTCGCTCGCCAGCCGGCCAAATCTGCTTGGAAAGTGCTTGCCGAGGAGCCGGTGATTATTTTTACGCTGCTCAACGTGGCATTTGTTTTGCACAATTATTGGTTTTTTGGCGGTTTGCGATTTTATGAAATTAAAAATCTTTTATGGGCACCGAT
>CAIPNE010000231.1 GCA_903866355.1 uncultured Gammaproteobacteria bacterium | reverse complement strand
GGGACACCCCCCCTGCGTCAGGCTAGTTGTCGCCTCAAGTTTTCCATCTTAGGGGTGGAGAGCGAGGATAATGTCAAAGATGAACAAGAAAAGTTATACGGCTGAATTCAAGGAACAAGCGCTCGCCAAGGTGTTTGCGCGGCCGGGTGACCAAGGTATTAACGAGGTAGCCGCCGGCTTGCACATGAATGCGGGTACTTTGAAGGACTGGATGCGGACGGCGACCCGAGCGCAGAAAAGCTTGTCGCCGAGCACGGTGCGGGCGGCGGATTTTTCACTGGCAGAACGGTTGCTCGCGCTGCACGAGACCCACGGCATGGGCGAGGAGGCGCTGCAGGGGTGGTGCCGGCAGCGCGGCGTGTTTGCGCGCGATTTGGCGCAGTGGCGCGAGGCGTTCTGCACGCTGGGTGGCCGCGAGGCGCGCCAGCAAGAGGCGCTGGAGCTGCGCGAGTTGCGTCTGGCCCATGCGCAGCTGCAGCGTGAAATGACCCGCAAGGACAAGGCGTTGGCGGAAGCCGCGGCCCTGCTGGTGCTCCAAAAAAAATACCGTGCGCTGTGGGCGGCCGAGGACGCATGAGTTCGGCGCTGGAACGAACCGGCGTGACGGCGTTGCTGGTGGCTGCGGTGACAGGCGGGGCACGGCTCGCCCCCACCTGTGCGGTGATCGGCCTGAGTTCGCGCACGTTCCAGCGTTGGCGGCTGGATGGTCAGGGCGTTGACGGCCGCAGTCTTCGGCATGAGTCCCCGGGCCACAAGCTCTCTAGCGCCGAGCGCGCTGAACTACTGGCGGTCGCGAACTCGGCCGAGTTCGGCCATTTACCACCGAGCCAGATCGTGCCGCGGCTAGCGGATCAGAATCGCTATATCGCGTCTGAATCGACGTTTTACCGGGTGTTACGCAGTGCAGGGCAGCTTGCCCATCGGCGCAGTGAGCGAGTCTCGCGCAAGCGCGCCAAACCACGGGCACTGGCCGCCACCGGACCGAACCAGATTTACTCATGGGACATCACCTACCTGCCGACTCAAGTTCTAGGTTTGTACTTTTACCTGTACCTATTCGTCGACGTGTTCAGCCGCAAGATCGTCGCCTGGCAGGTTTATGCCGAGGAGAGTGGCGAGCATGCAGGTCGAATCGTGCAAGACCTGTGCTGGCGGGAAGGCATCGTGCCGGGCCAAGTGACGCTGCACTCGGACAACGGCGGGCCCATGAAGGGTGCCACGATGCTGGTGACGCTACAGACGTTGGGGATCATGCCCTCGTTGAGCCGGCCGTCCGTCAGCAACGACAATCCGTACTCGGAGTCGCTGTTCAAAACCTTGAAGTACCGCCCTGAATACCCGTTGCAGCCGTTCGAAGACCTCGCGACAGCGCGCACGTGGGTGACGACGCTGGTGCAGTGGTACAACCACGAACATCGTCACAGCGCAATCCGCTTCGTCACCCTAGGGCAACGCCATGCCGGCCTAGATGCGGCGCTCCTCGCAATACGTCACGACTTGTACAAGGACGCACGATTAAAGAACCCGCTTCGCTGGAAGCGTCAAACCCGCAACTGGCGCCGCGTCATGGTCGTCCACTTAAACCCAGAGAAAGCCGACAAAAAGGAACGCGAAGAATCAGATAATCCAATCGAAGAACGAACCGCAGTCAACCCACTAATGCGACAAGTAGCTTGAAATCTGCCGCCAGCGAAGGTACGGGACAGCCACCGACCAAGATCTGGAACGCCCACGGCTCTTACAGATCGCCGCCCTTGAATGCACGGCTCCGCCCCACTAGCTTGAGTGGGCCGGCACGGACGCCGGTGCAAATTAGGAGGTGCTGGGATGACTCGCCCACGCTCGACACTGGTGTCCCTCGCCGACACCCCCTACTACCACTGCGTCGGCCGCTGCGTCCGCCG
>CAIPNE010000230.1 GCA_903866355.1 uncultured Gammaproteobacteria bacterium | reverse complement strand
CGGAGGTCGTGGTGGTAGATGAGGGGAGTGCTATACGTTGGCACCGGCTAGATCAACCTTTGCAAAAAGGGGCGACGCCGCGCGGCGCTCCTCGCAAGTACAGGAGGCGTGGTGCCAGTTAAGGTAGGTATCGTTAACGATATGAAGCTTGCCTCCAAGGTGCTTCGGGATATTGTGGTTGCCGACCCACAGCTAAGCGTGTGCTGGATGGCCATCGATGGCGTGGAGGCGATCGCAAAATGTGCCCACGAGCTGCCCGATATTGTGCTCATGGACTTGGTCATGCCAAATCTCAACGGGGTGGAGGCGACGCGCGCCATCATGGCGCGGACGCCTTGCCCTATTCTTATTGTTACCGCCACCGTCGACGGCCATATGGGAATGGTCTTTGATGCGATGGGTGCCGGGGCCATCGATGTGACCACCACGCCGGTCGTCGGTGACCAACGGGGTTTGGATAACGGCAAAGTGCTGTGTCGAAAAATCCTGGCTTTGGATCAACTCAATCGTGCTGCCCAACGGGTTGCTCGTCAGGATCTCCATCGGGCAACGCTGGCCTCCACCGCGCCCACTCGCAGCACTTCTAGCCTGCCCCCCCTGCTGGCGATGGGGGCCTCCACTGGCGGTCCTGCCGCGCTAGCGAATATTCTCGAGGAGTTGCCGCCACAATTTCCGGCGGCGATTGTCATTGTGCAGCACATCGATAGTGCTTTTTCGGGGAGTTTGGTGACCTGGTTGGATAGTCGCACGGCCCTGCCTGTCTCATTAGCGCGCCGCGGTGACGTTATTCGCGCGGGTCGGGTCTGGGTGTGTGACTCCACCGATCATCTCGTGCTTCAGGCCGGAGGCGTGCTGCAATATGTCGCGGAACCGCGCGACGCCCTACATCGTCCGTCGGTTAATCGCTTCTTCTGCAGTGTGGCGCTGCATGCGCCGCGGGGTAGTTGTGGCGTGTTGTTGACGGGCATGGGGCGCGACGGCGCGGAAGGTCTCCTCGCGATGCGGCAAGCAGGTTTTTTTACGATCGCCCAAGACCAGAAAAGTTCGGTAGTCTATGGGATGCCCAAGGTCGCCGCCGAACTCCAAGCCGCTAGTTTGATCGCCTCGTTGTCGGACATTGCTACGTATTTCAAATCAGCCTTCAAGGAATCTGTTCCATCATGAGCGAATCTCTACCGCAGACCCCTGCTTACGCCATCCGTGTGTTGCTGATTGACGATCAGCGTATGGTCGGCGAGGCGGTACGAAGGATGCTGGTTGGTGAGCCTAACCTGGTGTTTGAGTACTGCCAAAAGCCCGAGGACGCCGTGGCCACTGCCGAGCGGTTCCAGCCCACGGTTATCCTGCAAGACTTGGTCATGCCCGGGATTGATGGACTCACACTGGTGGAACACTACCGCGCCAACCCCCTGACCCGCGAGGTGCCCACGATCGTTTTATCGAGCCAAGAAGACGCCGCAGTGAAGGCCGATGCCTTTGCCCGGGGCGCCAACGATTATTTGGTCAAATTGCCGGACCGCATCGAACT
>CAIPNE010000229.1 GCA_903866355.1 uncultured Gammaproteobacteria bacterium | reverse complement strand
TGCGCTCGAACTCATCCAATTACCGTGCCAGCATAGCCTTAGCGACACCGCGTTCGAGCGCTTGGTGGCAGTTTTTTTACGCGCCGTAGCAACAGTATGAGGAGGGGGCGGTGAGAGCAGAAGGATGGTCCATCGAGGCATTCGACCCGGCGAATGAGATAGCGCGCACGCAGTGGAACGGCTTGGTTGCCCGTACGCGCGGCAGCGTGGTCCAGCGCGCCGAATTTATTTTCGCCTGCGCAGCGGTGCTGGGTAAACCAGGGTTGCGGCTGGCGTTCTTTTGGCAAGCTGGCGAGGTGGCGGCCTGTGCGCTGCTGCAATGGCGCTGGTGTTTGCCCGATATTTTTATTGAAAGCGTGCTGCCCTTGGGCGCATGGATACAGCAACCAGCGCTGTCGTTAGAAACCCTAGCGGGTGCCTTGCTCAAGCAAGTGCCGTTGGGAGCGCGCCTGGGGATTAGCCAAATCGATCCGCTTTACGCCCCCCAACCCGCACACAGCGCGCACGCAGATACCCTGCCCTACATCCAGACGCCCTGGCTCGAAGTGACCGGCACTTACCCGGACTACTGGGCGGCTCGCGGCAAGAATCTGCGCACCAACTTGCGCAAGCAGCGCGACAAACTTGCCGCATCAGGCATCCTGACCCGGCTGGAAATTTTGCGTGCCCCAGAGGACATGGCGCGCGCCGTCACAGACTATGCCGCGCTGGAATCTCTGGGCTGGAAAGCTGCCGGCGGTACTGCGGTGAGCGCGGACCATCCGCAAACCAGGTTTTATCGGGAGATGCTCGAACGCTACGCGTTGCAAGGGCAGGCGCGGGTCTACCGCTATTTTTTCGGGGAGCAACTCGTGGCCACAGAACTCTGTCTGTGCGCCGACGGCGAGTTCGTGATCCTGAAGACCACTTATGACGAGAGTACCGCGCCGTTATCGCCGGCCTCGCTGCTGCGCCAAGAAATGTTCGAGGGCCTGTTCGGTGAAGGCGACATCAAGCGGGTGGAATTCTACGGCCCGCTCAAAGAATGGCACACCCGTTGGACGCCAAATTCGCGCGAGATTTATCACGCCAACGTGTACGCCTGTGCCACAGCCGCGACGTTGGTTCGCAAGCTGAAAGCGCGGCGAGAAGTGCTAACGGCGCCAGCTACTGGCGCCAGTTAGCGTGCTGCAAACAGCCTCATTGGCCAGCAGTGGCGGCGGCTTGGCACGCGCCAAAGACCGCCGCACTGGCCGCCACCGGCGCCGTTAGGTCTTAGTGCTTTTTGTCGAGAGGCGCGGCTTCGCCGCCATTGGGTTTACCGGGCGTGCCTTCGCCGCACTCTTGCGCACCGGCTTTAATGCATCGAAAAGACGTGACTTCGGATACTCCGCACCGGCCACGTGTTGCAAGGTCCCCAGCCGAACCATCTGATAAGTCCGCACCCGGAACGCGGGATCGCAAGACATCCGCACATATAAATCGCGTGGGGTGACGCCATAGTCTTCCTCCAGCCACTCCATGAGATTACGCGCAGCGTCGTACACCGCGTGTTCGAAGGGCAGATTAATGCCAAGCGCCACCACGCTGTCGCCTTTGTCGATCCGCACGCAAGGCAGGCGCTTGTTTTTTACCACGCTGCAGGACAACTGGACGGTGGCGCGGGTTTCGTCGGCTATGCCCGTAAACTCCGTGTCACCCTGGCCACCGTGGACATCGCCCACATAGAGCAAGCCACCGTCGTTATAGGCGTTGAGATAGATCGTGTTGCCGGGCGCAATATCGCGACAGTCGATGTTGCCGCCAAACGGACCCTGACCCAGCACGGAGGTCAACACTTCACGCTCCGGCGCGGTGGCGAGCGTGCCGATAAAAGGTTCTAAGGGCCAGCTCAGGGTGTCGGAATATTTCGCGGTGCCGTCGCGGGTGTGGCCGCTCGGTCCGGGCAAGTGCTCGATAACGTGCACATAACCTTCAGCGCAGTCCTTGTAGCGTAACGAATCTCCCAACGGCCCAAGCCGTGGCAGCACACCCGAAAAGCCATAACGCCAAGGGTCGATCCAGTCAATTTTGACCGCCAGCACATCCCCGGCCTTGCACCCTTCCACGAAAATGGGACCGACCACGGGATTGAAAAAGCCCGGTGTGGCCTTTGCCAGACGCTTAAAATGCGCGCTCGCGAAGTCTTGTACGGTAGGACGATCGCTGTCGTCGGAAATCAGTCCCGACAGCGCATCATCGGTCTCCAGCTGAAAGACCTCGTCTATTTTGACCCGCAGACAGGGCTGGTCGCGATTATCGAAAGCATATTTCTGCACTTCACAACGTTTGATCTTTTGCATGAACATCCCTCCTTCTCAGGTTAATGGCCGCACCGTAAGCCGTGACCCTATCACGAGGTCCCCGCCCTCGCACTTGCCCACCGGTTCAAAATCCCTACACTGCGGAGCCAATCCCCCGGTTGCGCAGTATTGACCATGCCTTCTGTTTCGCTTAAAAATTCACGGCGCGCGCGCGCGCAGAGCACGGTCGCTTGGGCACGGGCTAGCAGGCGTACGGCCACATGAGGCCTACCGTCCAAGCGCCGCTACCGGTGGCCGCATTTCGTTGGCATTGCTTGTGCCGCGACACGTCAAACTTTGCCCTGATCACACACCGCCATTTCGACGGTTTTCTGGT
>CAIPNE010000228.1 GCA_903866355.1 uncultured Gammaproteobacteria bacterium | reverse complement strand
GTCTCAGATGTTGCGGTTGACGACGGTGAACACCATCCTCGGCGTGACACTGATGGCGATCGGCGCGAGCTTTGGGCTGAGCGCCATGGGTGCCAGTGTGGCGATTGGGGCACTGGCGCGGGCCGGCTTGTCGCTGCGGGCGGCCCACCGAGAAATCCAATTTGAATGGTCTGAATTCTTCTCGAATCTGCGTGCCAGTGCGCTGGTGGCGGGAGCTGCCGGTGTTGCACCGGCCATTGCTTTGGGGCTTTTTGGCCCCACCCCGGCGAACCCTTGGTGGCCCTTGGCGGTTGGCCTGCCCGGTGCGGCGCTGGGTTTCTGGCTAGGGCTGATGGTGGTTCAGCATCCGCTGCTGGAGGAAGTCAGGAAGTTTCGGAAAAACTTCGGGTTCTAAGCCGGCATAAACACTACCGGCGTCAGCACTAGGGGGGCGTCTCTCGCCCCGGGATTTCCCTCGACGCTGGAGCTGCCTCAGTCCAACGCCGGAGGCCAGCCGAAGCTTGCAACGCTAAGGGCTGGCGCATGCAGCGGTGCGCAACCGCCCCCATTTCTGTGGCCCCCTAGTATGGTTATAACCCGTGCGCAAACGCTGCCACATCTGCCACCGCCTGCGCATTGAGCGTGGCGGGATACAACTGCGGCATCTTGTTCGATGGCTTGACGATCCATTCCACAATGGCTGCCAATGAGCGCCGCGCGTGTAGGCCCCTCAGCGCGGGACCCACCGCACCTTCGCCGCGACCACCATGACAGGCCGCACAATTTTTCTGATAAATATCACCGCCCCGCAGGGCGTCGCCCAGCAGCTGGGCCGGCGGCGCAGCACCGGTCGCTGGCGGTGCAGTCGCGGGTGTGTCTTGGGTTGCGAGCGGTTCTGCGTCCGCCACCGCGGCGGCATTTTCGGCCAGCGCATAGATTACCAAGCTCGGTTTGCCGTTCTCCCCGAACGACAGGCGTGAGACGTTGCCAGAGGTAATGGCCACGTATTGCCGGCCACCACGCGCGTAGGAAATGACACCGCCGGCGAGGGCGCCACCGGTCGCGGTATTGAGCAATAGTTTGCCGTTACTCGAGTCCAAGGCGAGCAAGTTGCCCGCCATATCTCCGGTGAAGGTAACCCCGCCGGCGGTGGGCGTGACCCCCGCGACCACTGGCGCATCGGCGTGATATTGCCAGCGCACTTTGCCGGAATCCGGATCCAGCGCGCTAACCCAACCACTGCGTTGTTCATCCCATACCCACATTCCGCCGATAAGGAGTTGGCCGGGGCGAAAGTCGACGTTGCCCGATTTGATCAACGCGCACCAATCGACCGCCCCAATGACGATTTGCTGGGTCTTGTGGTCGTAGGCGGGGCCGTTCCATTCGACCCCGCCTACCGGGCCCGGGCAGCTATGCACACCCGCGGCGTCTGGCGCATGGGTGGGTTTGCGGATGGTGGTGACCGCCGTTGCAAAGGCACGCCGATGGGTTTCGCGATTGACGCTGTAAACATAGCCATCCTTGCTACCGATCGCGACCATAGGATCGCCTTTGCTGTTCCAGTACAACATCGGGGCTGCGCCAACATCGAGATCCAGACCATCGTTGGGCGCCATCTGATGCCACCATTTGAGCGCGCCAGTGCGCGCGTTCAAAACGACCACACTGTTGGTGAACAGGTTCTGCCCGGGACGGTGGCTGGGCACAAAATCTGGGGCTGGATTGCCGACGGGGACGAAGACTTCGCCTGCGGCCATGTCTAAGGTGTAGGTGCTCCAGGTGCCGCCGCCGCCATAGCGCGCACTTTTACGATTGGCCCAAGTATCGGCACCCGTTTCTTGGTCACGTGGAATCGTATAAAAACGCCACAGCTCACGGCCGGTGTCCTGATCAAAGGCCATGATGCGTCCGCGAATACCCCAGTCGCTGCCAGCCGCACCCAAAATCAAGGAGCCTTGCCAGACGGCGGGCACGGAGCTGAAAAATTCGCCCTGCATAGGGTCCCCTATTTGCTCCTGCCAGCGTGTTTTTCCGGTGCTAGCGTCGATGGCCAGTAGGCGCCCGTCGGGGGTGCCACGGAAAAGTTTGCCATTAGCGACCGCAACCCCGCGATTGATCTGGAAGACGTCCTCTTGCTCCGGCTGGTATTCGTGGCGCCACTGCGCAGCACAGGTGGTGGCGTCCACTGCGAGGGTGTCATGGGAGTTGGTGAGGTAGATCACCCCGCCTATTTCCACTAAACCCGCCTGAAAAGTCCCAGAATCGTCTATTTTTAGGCGGCACACTTCTTTCAACCCAATGACATTTTCCGTTGTGATCTGCGCCAAAGGAGAATATCGCTGGCCATTCGCGGTGTTGTTATAGGCGGGCCAGTCGGTGTTGTGGAGGGCGCCGGCGTAGGCATTCCCCGCGAGTGCGAATACGCTGTTGAGCAACCAGGACCCAATAAAGCGACTTGCGGACCGTGCACGTGCTGCCATGTTTTTCTCCTGAGTTCATTAGCGTGTTAACTGGATGGGTGGGGCGCACTCCGCGCGGCGCCCAAGCCGTAGCGTAGACGCAAATAGGTAGCGAGCGTGGGTATAAAAATCCGCTGCGCTGCGGCAATTAGCCGCCACCAATAGAGGCTTCGCGTCGCGGTTTCTTGCACGCCGATTGACACTAGGCGCTTGGGCGTCTGCATAATTCCACACCCATGGCTAAGCCTTAGGCACGACCTGTCCAACTCATCGAACCATTAGGAATCACGATGACCAATCTCCCTTCCTCGGCGACGAAAATGCTCTCTGGCGTCAAGGTGCTCGACTTCACCCAGTACTTGGCCGGCCCCGCCGCCACGCGCTTACTGAGCGAATTCGGTGCGGATGTCGTCAAGATTGAACGCACGCCCGATGGCGACCATGGGCGCAAGATTCATTTTGTTGCACCGGGTGTGAGTGCATTTTTCCTCGCGGCCAGTGCGGGCAAAAAAAGCCTCGCGATTGAGTTTCGCAGCGAAGCGGGGCGCGCGATCGTGCGCGATCTGGTGCGTGATGCCGACGTGGTGATTGAGAATTTTAGCCCTGGCGTGATGGCGAAATATGGCTTTGATTACGCTTCGCTCAAGGCGCTTAATCCCAAGCTCATCATGTGCTCGATCTCGGGTTTTGGGCAGGAAGGCCCTTACGCCAATTTCACCAGCTTCGACATCATTGCGCAGGCACAGAGCGGGGTCATGTCCATGACCGGTGAACCGGACGGGCCGCCGCAATATGTTGGCAATTACATCGGGGATCCCAATGCCGGCGTGCATGCGGCGTTAGCTATTTGCGCGGCCTTGTATCACCGCGCGCTGCGCGGCGAGGGGCAATACATCGATGTTTCCCAGCTTGAAGCGTTGGTGTATCTCGACTACATCAATATTCCGCTATCGATGATGAGCGGCGGGCGCATCGAACCCAAACGTTTTGGCGGTGATTTTTGGTCCCCTTCCGGTTCCAAATCCGCCTTTCCGGTGCCAAATGCACCTTTCCGGTT
>CAIPNE010000227.1 GCA_903866355.1 uncultured Gammaproteobacteria bacterium | reverse complement strand
TGGTCCGCGCAGCGTTCATCTGCTCCAACGTAGCGGACTTACCATCTGGAAGGTCAACGACCATGTCTGGGGCACTGCAGTTCTGAGCCATGACAGGCGCGGCCAGAAGCATTGCAGCAACTGGAATGGCGGCAAACGAACGTTTTAGCATTACTTTCACTCCGGGTTGCCGGCGATTTTACTCGACATGCTCTCAGGGTTAAAGCACTAACATCCTTTTTATGCCAACGAGGACGCCCGTTGCGGCTAGCGTGCGCGCTAGGGACTTGCGCGTCATGCCCACCGGCCACCTCCCCCGATGCTTCGCCACAAAGCCGAACTTCACGTTGACTCCTTGGCGAACCAGGCCGCGGCTTCTCTTAGGATGTCGCGCTCCATCTTGAGCTTCGCGACTTCCTTCCTCAGGGCGATGGTCTCCGCCTGCTCGGCCTTCATCTGGCCGTGACGCGGAAAGGCCTGGCAGGGCCGTGCGGTGTTTGCAAGGCAGGCAGCCCCGGGCATGGCCACGCCCGGGGCGAGCAGCCCCAGCAGCGTTTTCCCACTTACTATCTTGAATCTGTCGAAGTAGACCAAGACGCCCAGGAAGGCCTGGACTGGCAGCAGGTGCGGGGGAGATTGAGCAGCAGCAAAATGTCAGTTTACTGTCCCGACTCAATCATTGCGGGGATCGAGCATTGCGGAGATCGAGGTGCATGGCGAAGTGCCGCATCAGCCACAGGCTACGCTCGAACAGGCTCAGGGCATCGAACACAGCCTCACGGACGGCGGAATCCATGCTGCCGCCAAGGAGCAGTCGACGCCGGATGTCATGCATCAGGTCAGAACGGTCGCCCGTCAGCACCTTGAGTGTCATCACCAGTTCGGCTTCGCCCTGCCCCGCGGCTTCCGCGAGGGTTTCGAGCATGAGGTGCAGGGTTTCCACGAGGTTGCCAGCGAGCGCGCGTGACTCGCTATCCGGGTCGGCGATCTGCCGGACACGTTCCACCGCTGTCGCGAATTCGTACACCGTCTCCTGGAGCCCCGATAGCAACTGGTTCCGGTCCTTGAGGGAGACGGCGATCTCCAGCGTCTCCTCCGACATCTGCACTGACAGCAGCGCTCCGAGGAAGTGGAGACAGTGTTCCGCTACCTGGGTACTCCCATGGTGGAGCATGTCCCGAGCCTTCGGGGCAGCGGGCGGGTCCTCGCGGACAGAATCGAGGTAATAGGGCAGGAAATGCAGCAAGCGCTCCTGTTCCCTGGCCGTAAGGATTACGGCCGAAGACGGGTCCCGCTCGGCGTCGATGTACAGGTACTGAGGTTCGCTGATTTCCTCGGCAACAGTAGCCGGCGCCATTTTCTCCAGGAATCGATTGACGGGGCCATGGGCAAAGTGCATGACCACGTCGCAGGCCACCTGGAAGAGCAAGTAAGACAACGCGATCTTGAGGCCCAGATTGACCGGTAGCGAATCGAGTCCAGCGGCCACCAGTGGCACATGGCCGAAGAACTCTACGACGGCCAAGGGCAGCAGCAGGCACAGACCTGCTGCCTTCAGGGCGAACTGATAGAGGATGAGCTGCTTGCCAATGCCCTTCATCGATGTCCCGAGCAGCAAGGTGCTCGCACCACTACCGACGTTGGCGCCATAAACAATCAGCAGTGCTTGGCTGAGGTCGATGATGCCGCTGCCCGAAACCGCGATGGTGAGCAGCGTGACGGTGGAGGCCGACTGCACGGCAAAGGCCAGTACGAGCGCAAACAGGAAGTCGAAGACGAGCGGCCTTTCCGCTGTCAGCAGGTTCGAAATCCATGGCATTTCGGTCAGGGAGTGCCCGGACGTCTTGATGAACACAAGGCCAAGGCCGAGCATGGCGAATCCGAGGAAGGCGCGAGTGGCTTGGCGGAATCGCGGGGAGGGCTCACGCTTGCTTTGCAATGCGAGGCCGGTGACGAACAGCAGGAGCATGATGGGTATTTTCGGGTCGAAGACCGACACGAAAATAAGGACCGAGGACCCGAGGTTGGCGAAATTGATGGCCGGATGGGCCCGGCGAACCTCGATGACGCGGGCGGTGACCAGCGACACCAGGACGAACACCACCGCATTCATGCTCTGCATGACAAGGCCGCCGAGGAAGCCCATGGCTGCTGCCGACCGGTCGTTCTTGCTGGCGCGCACCAGCAATACCCTCATGCGGTGGTCCATGAGTTGGCGGAGGTGGTCGCCTAAGAACCGGATGCCGGTAAAGAAGAGCCCTATCCCGGCCAGCAGGGTGGCCGCCACTTCTTCCGTTTCGTGAAGGGAGTACGCAATCATCCCTTGACTATACCGCATCCGAAAACGCCGTAGTATGGCGCCCGGTGAAGATGACACACATCACCTTGTTGGATAGTTGCTCAACAAGCGGGCGTCATTACACAGTCATGATTTTCAGCTGGCAATTCAGCCGCTCAACTATCTTGAAAGAATGGCCGCTGGCCGCGCCCAAGCGAATCGGCGGTGAGTGGAGAGACCCAGCACCCGCGTGACGCACGCACCGCCGATCCTGTGGTCCACGGACGATGTCGCATGCTTGCCACCGGCACTGCGGGAACAGCGCCGACTGCGGATCGCATTGCGCCCATCCGCTGAACAGCAAGCGATTACCCATCGCGTATCGGAACTGTCCGCAGTGCTGCGGGCGAATCGGCTGGCGGAATGGATATGCCTCACGAAGCCTTACCAAGCATCAACTGGCACGAACTGGCACAAAGACCGGCGGGCAGGTCAGCCTGCAGTGGCGACTGCGTGCCAAGCCCAGCGGTGTGACGAAAATCAACGAGCAGCCTTAATAGATCTTCAGCTTCTCTAAGACGCCAAATGTGTCATCGAGACGTTCAAATATGTCCTTGTTGTGCTTGATGGTTTTACTGCGCATGTAGACACGAAGCCATTGCTTATAAATCCGCGTCTCATACTGGCCACGCACATCGGACATCGAGATCCCTTGCTGTAGCAAGCCCGCCAAAAACATGGCGCACTCAATGCCGAGCGAGATCGACTGAAAATACGGAGATCCGATGGCTGAGTCACCCACTAAAAACACTGAGCCCTTGGAAAAAGCATGCTCCCCGCCATCGGAATGGCCACCCGCGCGTTCCGCATACCACGCACGATTGGTGGCGTTTCGCGCGTGATACAAGTTCAATGGTATGCGGACGACTTCAATATCACCGATGATTTGACCGCCGGTCTCCGAGTTAATCTGCTCTATGAATCGATCCATGGAGGTAGCGACTGCAGGAAACTTCTCGCGCAAATAATCGCCCTTGCATTGCGGCGGCATGGCGGCAAAGTCCTCCGCCGAAATACTGATGATCCCGAACACATGGGTAACGCCGGCGTCCCGCGCGATGCGATCAACAGCTGGGACAAACTTGTACTGACTATTGTCACGGTTCTTGTAGTATTTGCAGTACTCGTTGCACTGATACGGCGCTCCATACAAAAAAGTGATATTGGCCGCGTATTCCAACCTGAGTGTGTAGGTGTTGCGCTCGGCTGAATTGGCCTCCCCCGCTTTCACAGGCACCAAGTGGTTGCGAAGCAACGAGTTGCAACCCGTGCAGTCGATCATGATGTCATCCGCCGCAACCATGGCCAACGCCTGGTCCACGCTCACGCTGCCCAGAACACGCTCCACAGGACTCGGCCCGCCCTCCTCAATCAAGTCGCTTATGCCCTTCTCAATTATATTGAGAGGACAAAAACCCCGGCTCCAGTCCTGAATCAAGGCGACGAGTTTTGGACTGACAGAACGCCGGGCGCTCAAGCCGGCTTCCAGCTCCGTAGCATCAAAGATGGCGGCGACGTTGTCTCCATCGACCTCATCGGCGGCGTAAGCGGAAAGAGAATCGGCGACCAGATAAGGGGCGAGCATGACCATCCGAGTACGCAGATAGGCGGGCCGTTTTTCGTACAAACGAATAGAGTACCCAGGCATCGATTGAAGCATCGCGGCCATGACCAGCCCCACAGGGCCAGCGCCTAAAATGTGAACGCGCTGTGTGGCGCGCGCGGCGTCCATTGGCGTAGGAATTGACATATGCAGCGCCGCTCCATGAACCCGTGGTCTTGTCGGAAGGTCAGTCGAAATAAAGCGTGGGTTAGCTCAAAGCATTCGCTGTGCTGAGCCATTCAGCGCCACCCGGCGGAATACTTTACACAGTGCGCCGCTACCCCCGCCGCGCGCAAACCCGATGAGGCTGCCTAGCTCATGCGGTGGAAAGCGCTGCTCGGCCCACGCGATCAGCTGGTCAGCCGCTGCTTCGGTGATCACCTCCACAGGTTCACGGGCGGGGTAACACAGGGCCTCTAACAGCCGCATCAGGTTCATCCAAGTAAAGAGCACCAACCCTGGACTGGAAGCGCCGGCATAACGGGGCTGGCGCATACCCTCCACCGCATCCGCCCAAGTGACATAGCGGTTGCGGCGGTCGTCGAAAAACAGCAGCCCATGCGCATGATTGTACTCATCCGAATACACCAACTGTTGCGGGTGGATATCGCAGCGCACCACATCAGCCGTTTCCCCTGACTCATAAGGCAGGTTCAGCGCACAGAGACAAAACCCACGCGCCTTGCGCTGTTGCAGTGTCAGCGGCTCAACCAGTCCGCCGTCTGAAACGGGAACGTCTGCGACAGGTGTCATGGTCAAAGTAAACTCCGGGTGGCTGCTCGCGTGATAGCCGTCAGGGTAGGCGAGCGTTTTTTTTAGTTTTAACTTGCGACGAGGGTATAGGACCTTGTTGTGCGGCGCCATACTTATCGTGGAGTTCAGCGCATGACCAAGTACCCAACCCGTCGAAGTGCTGGTAAACAAGTCTGAGCGGCTACTGGCAAAACGTGTGCGGGCATTAGGCCCGGAGGCGAGGTAATCCCCCCTGTTCTTCATACTGAACAGAGCTGAGCTACCCCAGCGTCGAGTGCCTCCGGGTTGAATTGTAGAACGTCTCGATGTAGTCGAAGACATCCGTCTTGGCCTCATCCCTTGTCCGGTAGACCTTCCGCGCTGCCCCCTCGGTCTTCATTGACGAGAAGAAGCTCTCCATCGCCGAGTTGTCCCAGACATTACCTGACCGGCTCATGCTGCACGTGATACTCAAATCCTTCAGCGGGCGCTTCGGGAGGCTTGAATCAGCAAAATTCGCGGCTATGCGTCGCGGCTATGCGCCGTGGTGTGCGCCGCGGCGTTTGGCCATGCCGCGCATGCGGCCTGCTGGATCTAGCGCAACGCGGTGCTGAACGACACGCCAACGATGCGCGGATCATTGACAAAGCCGGTGTTGTTGTTGAAGTCGATGCCGCCTTTCAGGTTGCGTTCGTCCGTCAGGTTGCGGGCAAACAGGGCCACTTCCCAGGCGCCGTTGCGGCGCGCGTAGCCCAATTTCAATCCGCCCTCAAAGTTGCCGCGGGTATTGAACTCTTTCGATTCATACAGGAAGAGGTTGGTGGCGCCTTGGACGCTCCAGTCGGTGTAGGCGAACCATTCGCCCGCGGCTCCCAGCGGCACACTGTAGCGTGCCGTGGTAGTTAAGAGGGTGCGCGGTGCCTGCGGAAAGGGGTTGCCGTTGATCAGCGCGCGGCCATTGGCGTTCAACGGGTCGGTGACGGTGCACTGTGCGCAGACCGCCACGGCCAGTGCGCGGTCGTTGATTTGGGTGTGGTTGTAACTGTACCCCAAAGTGAGCAGCAGGTTTTCCGATGCCACCCACTCGCTGTCTAGTTCGAAGCCATAGGCTTTCCCCTGGTTGGCATTGAGCAATTGAATGGTATTGCCGACGCCACCGACGGCACTGAACTGTGGGTGGCGCAGCGTATAGGCAAACACCGCAGCGTTCAGGCGCAGTCGGCGTTGAAAGAGCAGGCTCTTCATGCCCACTTCATAAGACACCACGGTCTCGGAGGCGGCGATGGAGGGCGGGCTGAAGAACGCAACGTCGCGGCCTTGGATGGTCGGGCCACGAAAGCCACGGGCGATTTTGGCGTACACGTTGATCGTCGGCGCGAGTGTATAGAGCGCGCTGATATCCCAGCTGATCTGCTGGTCCGCCACCTGGACGGCTGGTTGGGCGTTGGGGGAAGTGACGACGCTCATGGTTTTGCGGTCGTCGGTAAAGCGTGCGCCGGCATTGAGCACAAGGGCTTCGTTGACCCGGTAGGTGCCCTGGCCAAACACGGCCCAGGCGGTGTTGTCGTGTTGCAGCGTGGTGGGCGGGGCAAAACCCGGGTCCGTTTTGACCAACACGGCGGCGTCGAAGTAGTAGGCCCCCGCTTGCCAGGAGAAGGGTGAGGTGGTGTCACTGGCGAGGCGGAATTCCTGGGTGAACTGGCCCAGGTGTTCGATGCTGTCGGTGGTGTCGGAAGGAAAGGGAATGAAACCGGGGCCGAAGAGCTGGTTACCACCATCAATATCGGCACGGGAATGGCCATGCGTTGTTTCGTAAGCGGTCACCGAGGTGAGGCTGAGCGCACCTAAGTCATAGTCCACTTTCGCAGAGCCACCCCAACCGTCAAACACTTGTGTGTTGTTGCCGCCGCCGTCGAAGGCCACCGTCTGGGGCTGGTAGTTGGCATTCAGGTCGTGGCTGCCGGCGCTGAGGATGTTGGCCCGGAAAACCGGGCCGGTGCCGGCCAGTGAACGGCTATGGATATTGAACAAGGCGCTCAGGTCATCGGTGGGCGTGAGCAGCAGTTGCAGGCGGGCTGCCACTTCGTCATGGCCGCCGAGTACATCATTGCGGTGTGTGTAGCGGTTGTCGATCCAGTGGTCGCGATGCTGGACTAACAGCGAGGCGCGGGCCGCTATCTTGCCGGGCACCAGCGCGCCTCCTATGCCGCCATCGAAGGTGGCGGTATTGAAGCGGCCGTAGGTAGCGGTGGCGCGAGCGGTCAGTTGTTCGCTGGGTTTGAGGCTGTCGAACTTGAGGATGCCAGCGGTGGTGTTGCGGCCAAATAAGGTGCCCTGCGGGCCGCGGAGCACCTCTACTCGCTCGAGGTCGAAGATCGGCGTGCTTTTCAGTACGACGTTCTCCATCACCACCTCGTCCATGATGACCGACACCGGTTGCGAGGCGGCGATGTCGAAGTCGCTGTTGCCAAGGCCGCGCAGGTAGAAGCGGGGGGCCGCGCGGCCATTGGACGATTCTGCGTAAAGACCGGGGACCCGGGTGGCGAGTGCAAGCACATCGTCACCAGCGGCGAACAGGCTCTGCAGGTGTTCGCCGGAGAGGGCGACCACGGAGATGGGGACGTCCTGCAGGCGCTCACTGCGCTTTTGGGCGGTGACGAATATCTCGTTGACTTCCAGGGTCGGTGCCGGCAGTTCCGCCCGGGCGGTGGGCGCAAGCACGGCGCACAGGGCCGCTGTACCACACGGCAGCCAATAGGTACGACGGAACAGGTGAATGGATGGGGTCATGTTAGTGAAGGGCCATGGAGTGGTTTGTCGCCTGTGACCCGGGATGGCCGGACTTCATCCAGCACTTTACCGTAGAGCGAGCCTCGCAGAGTCAAGATGCGGCGTAGGCATTGGCGGGTTCGGGTTCGGGTTCGGGTTCGGGTTCGGGTTCGGGTTCGGGTTCGGGTACGGGTACGGGTACGGGTACGGGTACGGGTACGGGTACGGGTACGGGTACGGGTACGGGTACGGGTACGGGTACGGGTACGGGTACGGCACTAACCGC
>CAIPNE010000226.1 GCA_903866355.1 uncultured Gammaproteobacteria bacterium | reverse complement strand
TGGTGACACCTACGAGCTGCCCTTCTTTGAGAACTTCTACGCTGGCGGTCCGCGTACGGTGCGCGGTTATGAAGAAATGTCGTTGGGGCCGAAAGATCAATACGACGATGCGGTGGGCGGCAACCTGATGACGGTCTTCAATGCGGAGCTCATTCTCCCCGTGCCCGGCGTCAAAGATTTAAAATCGGTGCGTCTGACAGCCTTCTATGACGCGGGCAATGTCTACGCGACAAAAGGCACTTTCTACTCCTTGCCCGAGAGCTTTGATTTCAATACTTTACGGATGTCTACCGGGTTTTCAGGTGTTTGGTTGTCGCCGTTCGGGATGCTTTCGGTTAGTATCGCGCAACCTTTCAATGACGATCCGGACCTCGATCGCATCCAGAAATTCCAGTTCACTTTTGGGTCAAACTTCTAGACGCTTTCTGAGTACCTAACTAAAATCAGGGTACGCCCCCCAAAGTGGCGGCCTCACTAATTCAATCCAGCTATATAGAGCGAAGACTATGCCGAAGTTAAATTTACTTTTTGCCCTCGGACTGGGGGCTGCCCTTGCCTCGTCAAATCTGGCCGCCGCGGACTACAAAATCGGGGTGGTGCAGGCGGTTCGTGTGCTGGAGGCTGCGCCTCAAGCAGAAGCCGCCAAGAAGAAGCTGGAAGCCGAGTTCGCAGGCAAAGACAAATCTTTGGTTGCCAAGCAGAAAGAGCTCAAGGCATTAGAAGACCGCTCCGCGAAAGATGGCGCCATCATGAGCGAATCCGAGCGCGCGCGGTTAGAGCGTGACCTTGCCAATATACGCCGCGAACTCAAACGCGACTCCGATGAATTCCGTGACGACGTCAATTTTCGTCGTAATGAAGAATTCGCCAAAATTCAGAAGCAAATCGTCGAAGCCATTCAGGTCATTGCTGCCGAACAAAAATATGACTTGGTCATGGGCGAAGGCGTGATCTTTGCGAGCAAAGCGGTCGACATCACCGACCTCGTGATTGACCGTCTCAAAAAGGGCGGCAAATAGCCAGACTGGCGACGGGCCGAGGGTGACGGGTGGTCGGGCGCGTAAGCTGCCCGCTTCCGCCCAAGCCCGCTGGCTGGGCTAGGTCCGTGGGGACTGAGCCCATAGCCGGTGTAATCCAGACCTAAGCTGAAGCCGCGTGAACAGACGACCCGCCAAGGCGAGGCTGCACGCACCAGCGTGACGGCGGAGAGAGTGCAGTGAGCGAAACGCCCATCCAAATAGATATCCGCGAAATTCTGGATATCCTTCCGCACCGGTATCCGTTTTTATTGATCGATCGCGTCATCGAATGCATTCCCTTTAAAAGCATCAAGGCGATCAAAAACGTCACCTTCAATGAACCTTTCTTTGGCGGCCACTTTCCCGGAAAGCCCATAATGCCCGGGGTGTTGTTGTTAGAGGCGATGGCGCAAGCCACCGGTCTGCTCGCTTCCAAATCTACCGAAGTCCACCACGATAGCGGCAGCATGTACTACTTGGTCGGCGTGGATAAAGCCCGCTTCAAACGCCCAGTTGGGCCTGGCGATCAATTGCTGTTGACGGCTCATTTGCGGCGCACCTTGCGCGGTATCTTTAAGTTTGAAACAACCGCCCACGTGGATGGCGAACTGGTGGCGGTGGCTGACTTCATGACGACTCGGATAGAGAACGCTGCTTGATCGACGTCTCGGCCCGTATTCACCCGGGCGCCCGCTTGGCTGAAGGGGTGAGCGTGGGACCTTGGACCCTGATTGGCGATGGAGTCGAGATAGGCCCCCACACCTCCGTCGGGGCGCACTGCGTGCTCAAGGGTCCCACCCGAATTGGTGCATATAACCGCATTTACCAATTCTGTTCGATCGGCGAAGACCCGCAGGAAAAAAAATACGATCCTAGCGTGCCCGTTCGTTTGGAAATTGGCGACCGAAATGTTTTCCGGGAATACGTCAGTATCCACCGAGGCACGCAAGCCGGTGGCGGACTCACGCAGGTTGGCAGCGACAACTGGATCATGGCGTACTGCCACATTGCTCACGACTGTCTGGTGGGTAACCACACCGTTTTTGCCAATAACGCCACCCTTGCGGGACACGTCGAAATTCAAGACTACGCGATACTCGCGGGCTTCGTCGGCGTGCATCAGTTTTGTCGGGTAGGCGAGAGTAGTTTTTCGGCTATTTCCTCCGTGATAGTGAAAGATCTGCCGCCGTATTTCATGGCTGAGGGCAATACCGCGCGTGCCCGGGCGGTCAACCGTGAGGGTCTTAAGCGTCGGGGCTTTTCGCCGGCCGTGATCGAAGCTATCAAGCGCGCCTTCAAAACCCTCTACCGCATGAGCCTCACGCTGGAGCGGGCACTCGAAGAACTGGCCTTTTTCTCGAAAGAAGTGCGGATTCTGGGTTGCTATCGCGCCCATCC
>CAIPNE010000225.1 GCA_903866355.1 uncultured Gammaproteobacteria bacterium | reverse complement strand
CCTAAGCCGAAGTCGCCAAAAACGGTGGACGTCACGCCCTCGAAGGCCCAACTCACGGCAGGATCGTGGCTGTCTGGCATGCGCCGATAAGGCCGCGATTGGTCCATGCCCTCGCTGGTGAAACCCACCCCGGTGAGCTTCTGTGGCGGACGGCCACGATTGCGCCAAATGCCGCCTTTCTCGCCGGTAGTGGCCAGATAATGCTCGCCTGGCGCGGCTTGCCAAGCACGTGAGCCGGCGTCGAGCTTACGGATTTCCATGCACCAAGGTTCTTCCTCGCGAAACGCCACCACCCAGTAATAGCCGTTGGCGCCTAAATACATGAGGCGACCACCCTCTGCGACATAGCGCTCGGTGGCATCTAGCATGCGCTCGGAGTAGTACTCGGAATGCGTGCCGTTGAGCACCACCCGGTAGGGCGCCAGACACGCCAGACCTTCACGATGCAGATCTTCGTCGGTGATGATGTCGTAGCCGTGACCCTGTTGTTCTAACCACCAAACGATGGAGAGATCGGCGGCGAACTGCCACGGCACGTTGGTGGCCGCCATCCGGTGTTTGGGCCGCAGACCCATGATGGGTCGCAAATACGAGGAGTAACAAACGCCCGCGCCGTCGTTGTGGTGGTCGTAGCTGGAGCGGCCCCACTCGGGGTGCGCGGCCAGTTGATAGTCCCAGTCGTAGAGCACCAGCGGGTGGCCGGTCACCACCTCCACCCCGGGGGCGTCGATCACAAAACGCTCGTTGGCGTAGGCCAGATAGCTGGCCGTTGGCATGAGCATGGCGATGGCCGACTGGGGTTGCATTGGACGCACGAAGAACACGAGGTGGTCTTCGGTGGCACCGGCACGTAGCCGCAAGGCATAAACCCCGCTGGGCAGCAGCGCCGGTACGCGCCACTCGAGCGTTGGGCACCAAGCGCTATCGATGATCGCATCCTCGTTGAACTGGATGCCGCCGTAGCGCTCGGGCGCTAAGTGGAAACAGTCTTCGCGGCCCGTCCAGTTAAAGCCGGTCATGGCGCGGATGGGGCGATTACGACCGATGCCGTGCAACCCGTGCGGTCCGCGGTCTACTACTCGGTCGCCGATGCCATGGCTGGTGTAACCCGCGGCGGTATCCCAGCGTGCGACCCAGTCAGCGGCGGGTGGCTCACCGCCAGCGCGCAGGAGGTCTAAGGCCGCGCGCGTCAGCACGCCGCGCTGGATCCCGCAGCGATCGATTTTGCCGTTGTACAACCCGGCGACGACATCGTCCCCTGCTTCGCGGCGGGCGTGATAACCGGCGAGGAGAGCGGGGCGGGCGCAGGCGCGCGGTTGGAATGCAACATCCTCGCTGTGGTGACAGGTATCCGTGCGCGGCACCAGCGGCGACACCAGCGAATTCCACGAATTAATAATCGGCTCTTGATAGAGCGTGACCTGCCGCGTGGCAGCATCGAAGCTCGCGGCCACGAGATACCAGCAGCGCGCGACCAAGGGCGTTGCGGCGGCAATTTCCGCGCTGTGGGTGCCATCGCCCAACCACAACGCCAGACAGCCTTGGGCGTTAATACCCAAGCCGAAGCCCGTGTGCTCGGCGGCCGACCATTGCGTGAGGATGCCCTGCTGACCCGTGCCGGGTAGCGTGGCCCACACGTAGGCATAGACCGTGAAGCTTCCGCTGGGCAGCAGCTGCGCGTCGGGATCGGGGATTTCGACAAAGCTGCCGGTTTGGCTGTCCTGTCGGGTGACCTGCAGCGGACCGTTGCAGCTGGCATCTATTTCTTGCTCGACAAAGCCGGGGCCGAGCGGGTTTTCGTCACCGTGGATGATCCGCACTAAGTGGGCGGCAGCGCTCGTGGTGCCTTCCGCACTCACCATGAAACGCAGGTTATCGCCGGGTTTTACACTCAGGCGGTCGCAGTAGCCGGTTAGCAGGATGGATTGCATGGGGGTTTACTCGGCGTGTAAATCGGCAATGTGGCGAAGAAATATGGCGTGGATAGCCTCGGCTTCGCTGGTGAAAACGGGTCCGTCTAGCGGTGCTGGCGGTGCGCCCGGGACGATCGGCATGCGGATCAATTGCCATTGCCGCATCGGCACTGCGGAGTACAGCGCATAGCGTGGCGGCCGGCGAAAAAAATTAACGACGCGTGCCAAGGCGTCGCTGTGGCGACCCAATGGATGGTCTTGATGCTCGGCGATAATCGCCGGGGTGATGAGGCCCAGAATCTCAATTTTGAGCCGCGCGTGGAACTGCGCGTAAGTCTGGTGCTGCCGGTCGCTGGATGGGGTGCCACTCATGCAAAGCTTTCCTGTGCGCGAAATCCTCCCGAGTATAACGAGGGCTAATCCGGGCGTCTGTGGTAAAAACGCCTGCTGCACTGCGTTTCTGATCGACCTCAGCCTGCCAACGGTGCAGCCTGCGCGGACTTCCGAGGCGAGCGGGTGCAGCGATGCAAAATAATCCGGGTGCGGACGCCGCCGTGACCCCAGCAACCGCCCCCCAAGCACCGGTTCAGACCAGCGCCCTGCCGCGCGGCGTGTGGGCCTTGGGCTGTGTCTCGCTGTGCATGGACGCCTCCTCCGAACTGGTGCACGCCTTGCTGCCGCTCTACGTCACCGGGGTGCTGGGGGCCAGTATGGCGACCCTGGGTCTGCTCGAAGGGCTGGCCGAATCAGTCGCGGCGCTGATGAAGGTTTTCTCGGGTGCGCTCAGCGATGTGCTTGGTCGGCGCAAACCACTCGTGGTGCTCGGCTATACCTTGGCGGCGCTCAGCAAACCCTGCTTTCCGCTTGCCCATTCCCTGACCATGGTGTTCGCCGCGCGCTGCGCCGATCGCCTCGGCAAAGGTATTCGTGGCGCGCCCCGTGACGCCTTGTTGGTGGAAATCACGCCACCCGCGCAGTTGGGTGCGGCGTTTGGTCTACGCCAATCATTGGATTCAATCGGCGCTTTGATCGGGCCTTTATTGGCCGTAGGCTTGATGTGGCACTACGCTGGGGACGTGCGCACGGTACTGTGGTTCGCGGTGCTACCCGCGCTGCTGGCGGTGCTCATTTTGGTGCTGGGCGTGCGCGAAACGCAGCCCCCGTTAGGCGGCCGTGCCCGGCGCGTGATCGGCCGCGAATGGCGCACGCTGCCACCGGTGTTTTGGCAGGTCGTGCTCATTGGCGCGGTTCAACGAAGCTTTCCTGATTCTGCGGGCCAGCGAACGGGGTCTCAGCAGTTCGTTCGCGCCGTTGGTACTCGCGGTGATGAGCGCAACCTATGCGTTGGTGGCTTATCCAGCCGGACGCTTTGCCGATCGGCACTCGCTACGCCACCTGTTGATTGGCGGGCTACTGGTGCTCGCCACGGCGCATTTAACCCTGGCCGGCGCCACGATGGTGCGCGCGGTGTTTTTCGGCACAGCCCTGTGGGGCGTGCACTTAGGCCTCACGCAAGGACTGTTAGCAAAACTCGTGGCACTGGCCGCGCCGCCGCAACTGCGGGGCACCGCTTTTGGGGTTTTTAATGTGGTGAACGCGGGGGCGCTATTTTTGGCGAGCGCGCTGGCCGGTGCGCTCTGGCAGGTTGGCGGACCCGGGCTACCCTTCCTTGCGGGGAGCGTGTTTGCCGTGGGCTCGGTGCTGGT
>CAIPNE010000224.1 GCA_903866355.1 uncultured Gammaproteobacteria bacterium | reverse complement strand
TTTAACACGTTCAAAAATAAGCCATGGCGTACCGCTAAAGATTGCCGCAGCGTTGCTGGGCGCTGCCTGTTGGCAGCGGGATTAAGCGCCGTCCGGCAGCTAAAAAGCAAGCCTGTGCCGCCTTGATCTGGCGCGCCTGTCGCCAGTACCGCTGGCGCTCGAAACCGACTGGCGCGACCGCGTTCTCCTGCGCAAGCCATGGCGTTTCATCTTGGGGGTGCGCGCGACCACGGCCGCCAGGGTCGGCGCTGATGGTGAGGTTGAGCCACGCCCCCGCCTTGCTAACGCCGCGCATCCACGCGGGCGTTGGCCCGCTCCGCGGCGTGGCGTAAGAGGGGCTAGTGAATCGTTAACAACCAGCCACTTAGCGCGCTCAACATGGCGCGCCGCAACAATTTTGGAACGCTATGGGGGAGTCCACCTAGGCTGCTCATATCCTTGTGCAGCACTGGAAATGTGCGCTAGCGTGTGGCGCTCAGGTGCGCGGCCCATGAGGCGCATGCTGCGGTTGGCGTCACTATTTTCGAATGTGTCGGTTGCCCTTGCACGCCGACCTTTAAGGAGCTCCGATGACCCATTTTGACACCCTGATCAAGAACGGCACGATTGTTGACGGTACGCGCGCGCCACGCTTTAAAGGCGATATCGGCATTCGCGATGGCAAGGTGGTAGCCATGTCGCGCACGGGCCTGCCCACTGGCACCGCGACGCAGGTGATCGATGCGACCGGCTTGGTGGTTGCCCCGGGTTTTATCGATCTCCACACCCATTACGACGCCCAGATCCAATGGGACCCCTACTGCACGCTGTCTGGCTGGCACGGGGTGACATCCCTCGTGCTCGGTAACTGCGGCTTTGGTTTTGCGCCCGTCGCGCCCGAAAACCGTGACCGCATGATGCTCAGCATGTCGCGCGTGGAAGCCATCCCGTTCAACGCCATGAAACAAGGCATGTTGTGGGATTGGGTGACGTTCCCCGAATGGCTAGACACCTTGTCGCGGATCCCCAAAGGCGTGAACGTTATTTCTTATGTGCCCATCGGCCCGGTGATGATCTGGGTGATGGGCCTGGAAGAAGCCAAACGGCGGGATCCCACGCCAGTGGAATTAGCCGAAATGTGCCGGCTCATCGAAGCGGGTATGGATGCCGGGGCCTGTGGCTGGTCGGTGCAACATCTGGGCGATGGTTTTACCTCGATTCAGCGTGATTACGACGGTACGCCAATGGTCACCGACATCATGAGCAACGAGGTGTGTTTGGCGTTTGCCGAGGTGCTGCGTCGACGCGGCGAAGGGCATATTCAGATAACCCAAGCGCAGGACGACATTCGCGAAGATCTGGTGTTCGTCGAAAAGCTCGCAGAAACCTCCGGCGTGCCGGTGTTATTCAACGTGGTGAGCGCCAATAACTATCACCCGCGCCAGAGCCGGCGACTGCTCGAATGGGCCGAAAAAGCCCAGGCTAAAGGGAACCGCGTGTATCTTCAGGCGGTGAGCGTGGGCAACGAGCTCACCTATACCTTTGAAGATTTCAATCTTCTCGACGGCCACGATGACTGGCGTGAAGTGACTTTGGGCAACGTTGAAGAACGCATGCTCAAAATGCAGGATCCAGCCCGGCGCGAAGGTCTGCGGCGCGACTACGACGTGGGGCGCATGCCCATCGCAACTGGGCCCATCAAGCATTTCATCATCAAAGAAACCATCAAGCCCGAGCACAAGCGCTACGAGGGGATGACCTTGCAGCAATTGGGTGAGGCGCAAGGTCGGCATCCGATCGATGCGATGCTGGATCTCGTTATCGATGAGCGCTTGCAGACGGTCATTTTTACCCCGCCTTTTAACGACGATTTGGAACTCAATCGCGAGATTTTCCAGAGCGAGTTCACAGTACCTGGGGTGTCAGATGGCGGGGCGCATACGAAGTTCGTCACGCTGGGCCGCTACACCACCGAGTTCATCGTGGATTTCGTCCGTGAAAAACACATCCTCGAACTCGAAGAAGCCCATTACCGGTTGTCGTGCCTGCCGGCCAAAATGGCGGGTTTTGTCGACCGTGGGGTGTTGGCGGAAGGCCGTCCCGCCGACGTCGTGATTTATGATTTTGAGGCGCTGCGTTCTACGCCGGCGGAAATCTCCCACGACTTTCCGGGTGGGGATTGGCGGCGGGTGCAACGCGCCGAGGGTTACCGCTATATCTTGGTCAACGGTGAGGTGACCTTCAAAGATGGTGAGTGCACCGGTGCGACGCCCGGCAAACTGCTGCGCCATGGTCAGGCCTAGACCTTAAAGCTGCCATCCTCCCGCCCCAGAGTGGGCGGATGGCGCGTCAAGCCGGGCGGGCCGCGTGGCTTGCCGGTGTGGCGTTAGGCAGCCGGGCGCGGCGGACAACATCATGACGACTGGAGGCATTGCGCTTATGGGGTCAGTAAACACGACGGACGTTGAGGCTTCATCCCCGCGTTACTTGCGCGGTAAGTACGCCATCTGCGGCATAGGCGAGACCACCTACCGCCGCGGCTCCGATCAAACCACGCGCTCGTTGGGCACTTGGGCCGTGGGCAACGCCATTGCGGATGCGGGCATGACCGCGGCCGACATCGACGGCATGCTGAGTTATTCCGGTAACGATTCTACCTTCGCGCCGCTGATCGCCACCGACCTTGGCATCCGCCTCAATTTTTATACCGACATTTTTGGCGGCGGCTCCTCCACGGAATGTTTGGTTGGCATCGCGATGGGGGTTATCGAGGCCGGCATGTGCAAGACGGTGGCGATTTATCGGGCGATGAATGGTTACTCGCAGGTTCGCATTGGCGGCACCGGTGCGCGCTCTGCGGCACCGATTATCGGCGACCAGATCCACCACCGCGCTTACGGCTGGCAGAGTGCCGGACAACTTTTTGCCCCCACCTTCATGCGTCATATGCACGATTATGGAACGACCCCCGCCCAAGTGGCGGCGGTCAAGGTGGCACACAGCAAACACGCATCCAATAATCCGAAGGCCTATTACCAGCAGCGCCACACCGTGGAAGACGTGCTCAGTTCGCGCATTATCTGCAAGCCGCTGCATCTTCTGGACTGCTGTGTTGAAACCGATAACGCCACTTGCATCATCGTCACGCGCATCGACCGCGCGCGCGACTGCCCCAATCCGCCGGCGGTAATCCAAGCGGTGGCGGGCCGGGTGTGTAAACCACGCGGCGATATTCATCTGCATTATCAATCCGGCCCCATCTCAACGGTGGCGGGTCATTACGCACGCAATATTTTGTGGCCCAATGCGGGCGTGGGCCCAGAAGATATCGATGTCACGGGTTCTTACGATGCCTTTACGTTTACCACCCTGTTGCAGCTGGAGGACTACGGGTTTTGTGCCAAAGGCGGGGGTGGCGAGTATGTCTCTAACGGCACCATTGAACTGGGCGGCGCACGCCCCAATAACACCGCGGGTGGCCACTTATGCGAGGGGTACACCCATGGCATGAGCATGGTGATCGAGAACGTGCGCCAGTTGCGCCATGCCGCTGACGACTCTTGCCCCATGGGGGCCAACGGACAGCGTGAGCATACCTATGACTACGCTGAAGGCGGCTGTCGGCAGGTGCGCAAAGTCGACCTCACCGCCAACCTTGGCTGGGCGCATCCCGGCACGGGTAGCGCGATGGTCATGGCCAAAGATCACCGGTAAGGAGAACGACGATGCCCATACAAGCCCAATACATGGGGATGGCGCTGACCATCGAAGATGTGGACAGCGAAAACCGCGCGTTTTTCGCCTACTGCGCCGCCGGCGAATTCCGGCTACAACGTAGCCAGCGTGGGGGGCTGCTGCGCTATCCACCCACCACGGCGTGTCCGTGGACTGGGGAGCGCGAGTCCACGTGGGTCGCGGTTGAAGGGCGGGGCACGGTGCACTCCTACGGTGAAGTGCAACACGCGATCCAGCCGGCCTTTAAAGACAAAGTGCCCTATCTCATTCTGCTCGTGGATCT
>CAIPNE010000223.1 GCA_903866355.1 uncultured Gammaproteobacteria bacterium | reverse complement strand
CGTCGATATCCCCGCGTAAGTCTTCGGGATACCGGCTGTTGCGCAGAATAATCTTCCAAGCATCTTCGTTGCGCACGCCTCGGGAATAGAATTTGAAGGGCGGCACTTGAATGCCTTCTTCAAAGACGGTGGTCGCCGTCAAGGGCCAGCTGCCCGCCACTTTGCCGCCCACATCATTGCAGTGTCCGAATACCTGCGAAAATCCAATGAGGCGGCCAGCGGAGAAAATGGGTACGACCACACAGAAATCTGGCAAATGTCCGATCGTACCGCTCGACTCGTGAATATCGTTGTAGAGGTAAACATCGCCCTCGTGTATGTCTTCCAGCGCGTAATAGTTCCGAATGGGATCGGCCGTCGCCGCCCACGACACGCGGGTGACACTGTTGCAGTCCACCGTATTCAGGGACGCGCGATAGTCGTGTTGCTCGCGCACGATAGTCGACACTGCGGTGCGTTCAACCGCGGCTTCGCCTTCGTCAATGGCCGCTTCGAGTGCCCATTCCAGGACGTCCAGCGTGACGCTATCGAGGCTGTCTTTGAGCGCCAGAAGGCGTGGCCAATGTTCGTCATCGCGGGTAAAACTGGCCTTGCGCATGGGCGCGTAATCGCCGTTTAAATAGCGGGATTCGTCGAAAATCTCGACCGCCTCGGGGCTTTTTTGCGGGCTAATCTGTGCTGACATGATGGAATGCCTCCTACGCCTGCTGAATGACGATAATTTGGCCGACTTCGTCTAGTGACGCGCACCAGCCGGGTTCAACCACCAAAGTAGCATCGTATTGTTCGATCACGGCTGGGCCCTCGAGCGGCACGCCGATGGGCGCACGGGCGCGCGCATACACCGGCAGGTCGCATTCGCCCAGACCCCGAAAGACTCCCCGTCGCACGGTGATCAAAGCACCGGGCCAAGTACAACCGTCACGCTGCTCGACGGCTGTTTGGGGGCGCGGAAACAGCCCAAAGCCAGTCGCCCCGATATTCACGATTTCCACCGGCTGACGCCCTTCATACTCATAACCGAAGCGATCGTCGTGGGCCCGATGGAAAGACTTGATGGCGTTACGCACCGCCGCCTCGCTGAGACTGGCATCCAGCACCGTGACCGGCACCCGAACTTCGTAGGCTTGTCCGACATAGCGCAGATCAGCGAAGGCGGTGATCGCCGTGTGTTCCGGTCCAAAACCTTCACGTTCGAGATCCCCTAACACCTGCCGGTAAACACCGGAAAATTCCCGCAGCAAGCGGGGTAAATCGAGCCGGTCTTCGCGTTGCACGTCGGTGACCACGCGGTCCGATCGGACGTCCGTGGAGAGCAAGCCTTCTGCGGACGTCACGCCCGGAGCGGGCGGCACAATCAGGGTCTTAATGCCCAGTGAGTCTGCGACCGGGCAGGCGTTCAGTCCGCCCGCGCCACCAAAAGCCATTAACGCGTAGTCCCGCGGGTCGCGTCCACGCTTCACCGAGACCACGTTAATGCCTTGGGCGATATTGGTCGTCGCGAGATCGAGGATGCCCAAGGCGGCGTCTTCTACGCTCAGGCCTAGCGCCTGCGCAATGTGCTCATCGATGGCACGCCGGGCCGCCGCCACATCCAGGGTGATGGCCCCCTCCAGCAGATAGGGCGAAACCCGCCCAAGCACCAGATGCGCATCGGTGAGCGTCGGCACCGTGCCACCGCGTCCATAGCACGCCGGTCCTGGCGCTGCGCCCGCACTACGTGGCCCCACGCGCAGGCTGCGGCCGGCAGCAAGCCAAGCAATGGAGCCCCCGCCCGCGCCCACGGTATGCATGTCGATCATGGGCGTTTTAATGTTGTAGACGTCGATGCGTCCTTCCGTGAGCATATTGGGCACACCCTGATCGATCAGGCAGATATCGGTAGAGGTACCGCCGATGTCGATAGTGATGAGATTGGGATGACCGGCGGCGCGCCCGTAATAGGTGGCCGTTACGATGCCCGCTGCGGGCCCCGAGAGGACGGCCGCAATAGGCTGCGGCGCCATCTCCGCCGCGCGGATAATGCCGCCACTGGATTTCATCACGTAGAGCTTGGCGGCGATGCCCGCAGTCTCGAGACGGCTCTGCAAATTATCCAAATAGCGCGTTACCAGCGGCATCAGGCCGGTGTTGAGACAGGTGCTCAAGGTCCGCTCATATTCGCGATATTCGCGGATGACGTCGGAGGAAATAGACACAAAACAATCAGGGTGCTCGGCCAGAATGAGTTCGCGGGCCCGGCGTTCGTGGGCCGGATTGCGATAGGAGTGGATAAACGAAACCGCGATGGCCACCAGCCCCATGGCACGGAAATCCCGCGCGATGGCGCGCACCGCTTCTTCATCGAGCGGGGTGTGTTCCTCCCCCCGAAAATTGAGCCGGCCAGGAGCCTCGCGAACGAGTTCCAGTGGCACCACGCGGGGTGGTTTCAGCCACCAAGTAATATCGCCGAAGTCGCCGGGAACGGTCTG
>CAIPNE010000222.1 GCA_903866355.1 uncultured Gammaproteobacteria bacterium | reverse complement strand
GTCATCGCTGCGCGCTGCCGACGCGCGGGGAACTGAGTCGACAGGGCTGAATCCTCCAGACCGCAGCGTCGCTGCCAGGCATCAGCGCTAAGCCAACTGATTGCGAACAATGCAGTCGAGAAATTCGCTGTATCCGGCAACCTGTCCCGCACCCACCGGGATATTGCGAGCAAGAATTCGTAGCGCTGTCAGGTAGGGACTCTCCATGCTGATGGTGTGGAACACCCTGCCATCAACCTCTATCCGCGCGAATTCAATCTGCACGCCGAAAGTCATGCCGTGCACCCGCCTGGCCTTAGAGACCTTCAGCACACTTGGCTGGTAACCGGTGGCATACATGATCTCTATCAGTTCGTCCGTGCTGCGCAGTTCTCCTCGCACTTCATACAGGCGCGGAAACAACCGCGCCAATGGCGCCATGTTCCTGGGAAAGCGAAACTTGGCGCTCGGAGCGAAAGCGATGAAATCATCAAAGGCCTCGACCACTGGCTTAATTTTTAGCCCTTTCGCTCTTATCTTGACGTTATCTTTCTTGCCACGAACGAACAGGTAGCTGTCCTCCAGCAACTCCTCCTCGCAGTCAGAATCTTGTCCAATATTTCCCCAAGCAGCCGGCAGCTCGACAACCTCACCTTCCGGCCAGAAGGCACGCCACTCCCAGGTCGTCTTACTGCGGGAATAGTTGACCGACGGCGACTTGCGCTTGCTCTTCGGGGATGGCGCTGCTTTCTCGGTGTCGGCATCGATCAGGTAGGTGCGTAAGCGGCGGCGCATAACAGCCACCGCATCCGCAACGGCTCGCCCCACCAGATCCATGCGCCGAATGGCCTCTAGCCGCGCTGCGTTCCGCGCAAGCCACGTCTTGCAAGCGCGGCCGCCGAGCACCGGACCTGCAATGTCGCAGGCGCACAGCAGCGAGATGAGCGCCGCCTGCTCTGGGAGCGGCAATTCCTCGGACTCCACCAACTTCTTCAATGTCTGGCGCAACGACACTGTTGCGCGCACGCGCAGGCCTCTAAAGGAAGCCTGATGGAAGTCCCAGGAAAGAGGAGAAGAGGATGTGAGTCTGATCTCGCGCCCGGCCAGCGCTGCAAGGGTCGCCAGGCGCAAGTCGCCAATGCGCGTTACCAGCTCGTTAAGCGCGATATCAAGACGCACGCTCCTGCTAAAGCGACCCAGCATACGTAGCGCTAATGGCTGCTCCTGATGCAGCGCTGGCTCTCGCTCAAGAATGATCAGATCGTCCAAATCGCTGTCCACCTTGCCCAGAAAAGCGAGGTCCATCAGCAGCGCGCCGGCGAGCGCAAAGTCCGAATCAGACCATGCGATCAGCGCATCTGCCTTGACCGGCCATTCGACACTCAGCAAAACAAATGCCTCTGCAATGCTCAGTTCAGCGTGGGGCGGCACAAGAGGGGATTTGGAGGCAGTCATAAATTGAAGGGCTTCTGCAGATATTTGCCGCGACCTTACGCACCTGGCGACGGCAACGCGACTGCCGTAACGCCACCAGCCACGCTGACACAACGCGCGGGCGGCGAGACTGTGCCAGACCTAGCGCCACCCGTAAAACTGCGTGGCAGATAGCACAGTCCGCGAGACGCCACAAAGACGTTGCCACCGACCACACGGCATGCAAAGCCAGGCGCGCGTTTGGAGCCGAAGAACGCAGCTTTCACACCACGAGCACGAATAACTTTTGCTGCCGGTTCTACTACCGGAGCGGATCGGCCACAACGACAAGGGCGTCGGCAGCTACAGATGAGACTCCGTTCACCACCCCGGATCGCAGTTGGACAGGCTGATGCGGCGGTTTCCGGCTGAGAAACGCCAGCGAGAGCCTAACCCACGACAAGGATGGACCCAAGTCACAGGCTAATTCTGGCAATACGCCTACCGCTGGCGGCAAGCAATTCGCTTCTAGCTCGATCTCGTCACCCCTGACGATGGGCAATGTCCCGAGCCGTGTTGAAATTCGCTCGGCAGGCGTCACTGTTTGAACAGCTACGCGGCCTTGTCTTGCTGTTCAATATCGGGGGCAAGAGTGATGTTGGTGCAGGCCAGCGACCGGCGCAATTAAACCGGAAAGTCGAGGCGGGTGACGGTGTCGGGCCGCCGCCGAGCAAGTTAGGGCTGATTGGTATCAAACCCACCTATGGCCGAGCCCTGATCCGCATTGCTGACAATCGTAGACCACGGAGATTAGATCGGATCCGCAGAAAGCTAAAAATAGGATCGTTTTGACATTCATCGGGAGCCTGGCGATGGGGTCAGGCCCGCCGTTTTCCACGCAAAACGGGAGACCTTACCCCTAAGTTTCGGGCAACAACTCGGTGCTGGCGAGGTTACCCGCGCAACCGGCGACGGCTGACGCCGAACGCTGCGAGGTCGATGCCGAAGAGGGCGAGGGAGTCCGGCTCTGGGACGTTCGATGCGACCTCGAGGGCATTCGATATAAAAAGCCAGGCGGGTAAATTAAACTGCCCACCCCGCCTCTCTGGAATTGGCTTGATAGCGGCCTGGTAAGAAACGCATCAAACTGCCGTTCTGCGAGAAAAACGACATATTGATTTGACTCGATTCGTACGGTCGGGCGCAGCCATAACGTAAAAATCCATTTTCCGGTCTCGCCATTAACGTTGGCAGACGCATCGGGACCCCTTGGTCACTCGCCAAATCTAAGGATCAGTGATGCTAGAAGCTACCGAGATCTCGGGTTCGCAACGGGCTTGGGTTTGTCATGCGATTCGTGAAATAGAGGCCGACGCGACCCGCTCCGCAGATACGCACCTCCTGCGGCTCGATCTGCCGATGCTTGGTGGCGTGCGTATTTACCTCAAAGATGAAAGCGTGCATCCCTCCGGCAGTCTTAAGCACCGGTTGGCGCGCTCGCTCCTGCTGTATGGGATCTGTAATGGCTGGATCAACGAAGGCACTACCCTCATCGAGGCGTCTTCGGGATCTACCGCGATCTCGGAGGCTTATTTCGCCCGTCTGCTCCAGCTGCCGTTTGCGGCCGTGGTGCCCAACACCACGGCGCCGCAGAAGCTGGCGGCGATCGCGCATTTTGGTGGTCAAATTCACCCGGTACCTGCCTCGGACATCGCAGAAGCGCTGGCGACCATCGTGCGCGAGACCGGGGGGCATTACATCGACCAATTCACTTACGCGGAGCGCGCGACGGATTGGCGTGGGAACAACAATATCGCCCAATCGCTGTTTTCGCAGATGGCGCGAGAGCCACAACCGGAGCCAGACTGGGTAGTGGTTGGGGCCGGTACCGGCGGCACCTCGGCTACCCTCGGGCGGTTCATCCGCTACCAAGCGAGGCTGGCGGCGCGTTGTCGGCTTTGCGTGGTAGATCCTGAACATTCGGCTTTCTTTCCCGCGTACGCTGGGCGCGAGCCGATGGGCCCGCTGCGAGCTTCGCAGGTGGTCGAAGGGGTGGGTAGGCCACGTGTGGAGCGCTCGTTTATTCCCACTGTGGTTGACCAGATGATCCGCGTGCCGGACGCCGCCAGCGTGGCTGCGGCGCGGTGGCTGTCTGCGCGGCTGGGTCGGCGGGTTGGACCCTCCACAGGGTTAAATTTTTTGGGCTGTCTGCAACTGGCCGGCGAACGCCACGCCGCCGGGCAGCCGGGGGCTATTGCCAGCCTCATCTGTGACGGCGGCGAGCGCTATGGCGCGACTATTTTTCAGGATGACTGGGTACGTGCGCAGGGGCTGGATCTTGACCCCTGGACGGCGGCCTTCGAATGCTTTGAGCGCACCGGCCAACTGGGCGTGCGTTTCGACGCGGCGCAGCGGCCATGACCCACGCCGTGAATACACGCGGCGCTTTGCGCAACCGGCTATCCGCTGCGGGTTTCACCCCTGGCAGGGCGCCACTGCAGCGCCGGCCGTCCGCCGCGGGTTTCGCCTCTGCAAGGGCGCCAGTGCAACGCCGATGCTGGCGGAGGGTCGTGGGGTGAATGTCACGCTGTTATCGGCTTTGGACTATGCCGGGGTGGCGACTTTTGCCGCCTCCGGCGCGTTGGTGGCCGCCGAGAAGCGGCAGGATGTCGTCACTTTTTTATTCTTCGGGGCGATCACGGGCGTTGGTGGTGGGACCTTGCGCGATCTCCTCATCGGCGCGCCGGTCTTCTGGGTACGCGACCCCGGCTACTCGTTGGTGTGTTTGCTCATGGCGGTGTTTGTATGGCTGACGCGCGGTCGCGGCTTACCGCGGCGGGCGTTGTTGTGGCTCGACGCGGTGGGTCTCGCCGTCTACGCGGTAATGGGGGCAGCCAAAGCCTATGCGCTGGGTATCCCCGCGCCGGTGTGTGTGGTGATGGGCGTGCTCACCGCAACCTTCGGCGGGGTGGTGCGCGATGCGCTGGCGGGCGTGCCGTCTGTGCTACTCAACCGGGAGGTTTATATCAGCGCGGCCATCGCCGGATCGACCGCCTACATCCTGGCGGTCGCTTTGGGTGCCTCTAGCCTCTTGGCGACTTGTCTTGGGATTGCATTGGGTTTTGGCGTGCGCGCCGGCGCCATTCTGGCAGGCTGGCACCTCCCCTCGTTTTCGCCAGCGCGGAATGCCGATCGTGACGGCTAGCCGAGCACCACAGATGAGGCACCTTCGCTGATTTCGTGAGCAATGGCGTCAGCGAGGTTCTCGTTGGCAAACGTCCGCGGCACGCAGGGCTTGGCCGTCACCCGCGAGCGCTCGGCGCAGTGGTCGTGTTCGGTGCGCAGCAGGTTAGTGCGGGTGATCCGGCGCCACGAACAAGATCAGTTCTACTCGCTCGTTTCCGTCGACGTAGGCATCGTGTCCCACCGGGATCTCGAAGAAATCGCCCTTGGTGATGCGAGTTTCCACGTTGGTATCCACCATACGAACGACCAAATTGCCGCCAAGGCAATAGCCCGTGTGGCTCATCGGGCACGACGCAGGATGGCCCAGCAACGGCTTCTCGTCCTTCTCCCAAGTCCAGCCGGGCTCGAAGATGGCGGGCATGCCGGTCGTCCCATCGGCCATTTTAATGATGGAGATACCACCGAACTCTTGCATGTTGAGAGCGTCGTCAGGTTGCTCAAAACGCCGGGTTTCGATCGCATTTTTCATGGTTCAAACTCCTCTTCGAAATTTCTAACCTAGGCCTATGTTGTGGCGCCGCGCGACGTCCCGAACGGCGCCCTCGAGCGCCGGGGAATTAAATTTTCCACGATAAAAATTTAGCATCCCTTTGCGCATCCTGTCCCGTGGAATTGAACATTTTTATCGGCAAACGCGCGTGGCACCACGCCGAAATCCGGGCCTGCTTGTGCTGGGTGCGCCTGCGCGACGAAGGTCCAATGTCGTCAGATGGGTTGCTCTAAGGCCGGCGTCACTGGGACACGCCAAGGATGGTGCGGCGCGAATAGGCCGTGGTAGCACGGGAGATTGCCCCGTGGGGTTGGCACTGCAGCGGTTAAGCAGGCCCTCGAGCGGGCCGTGAACTAGTGGGTGTCCCGGATTCTCCCGCGAGCGGGCCGTGAACTAGTGGGTGTCCCGG
>CAIPNE010000221.1 GCA_903866355.1 uncultured Gammaproteobacteria bacterium | reverse complement strand
GCATTCAGCGGAATTTTAAGATAGCGCGTCCCGTTGTCTTCGATCGGCGGAAATTCCCCAGCCCGAATGTTGATTTGAATGGAGGGGAGAAGCAGCACCGGCATCGCGAGCGTCAGGTCCCGAGCCGTACGCAGCTGCACGAAAGCCGCTTCCGACACGCCATCGTGAACATGGATATTGGCCTCACGCTGGGCCGCCACGCTGGTGAGCGCGGTGGGATCGCGCGTGCTGGGCGGATAATCGTGACACAGGAAAATTCGCGTCGCCGCCGGCAGTTCTAGCAGTCGACGAATAGAGCGATAAAGCGTGGTGGCATCGCCGCCCGGGAAGTCACAGCGCGCCGTGCCCGTGTCCGGCATAAATAACGTATCACCGACAAACAGCGCGTCCCCAACCAAATACGCCACACAGGCCGGGGTATGGCCGGGCACCGCTAACACTCGACAGTCCAACGGGCCAATCGCGAAGTGTTCGTCATCCTTGAGGAGCCGTTGAAACTGCGCGCCATCGATCGGGAAATTAGCGCCCAAATTGAATATTTTCGAGAACGTCGCCTGCACCACAGTGACCTCTTCACCAATGCCAACGCTGCCCCCCAAACAGGCTTGCAAGTAATGCGCGCCAGAGAGGTGGTCGGCATGGACATGGGTTTCGAGTAACCACTGAACGGACAGTGCCTGTTCGCGCACAAAGGCGATAACGCGATCGGCGGAGGTGGTGGTGGTGCGCCCTGATTTGGGGTCGTAGTCCAGCACCGGGTCGATGATCGCCGCCTGGCCACCCGGCTCGGCGTAGAGCACGTGCGTAAAAGTGCCCGTCACGGGGTCAAAGAAAGACTCGACGATCGGTTGCATGTGAAGCGCCTCAAATTAATTTCTATTTTTATAATATATTTAAAGGTAAATTAATAGCGAAGGACTTTTTGACTCCACCCAGCAGCATCCTAGAGCCGGCCATGACCACCAGCACCATTCTCGACATCCCCACACTGCGGTTAGCCGCGACCAGCGCCGCCGCTTTTTTACGGCTATTGGCTAATGAAGATCGCCTCTTGTTGTTGTGCCAATTAACGGGCGGAGAACGCTGTGTGGGTGATCTGGAGCAACTACTCGAAATTCGTCAGCCCACACTCTCCCAACAGCTGGGCGTGCTGCGCGCTGATGGTCTGGTGAGCACACGCCGCGAGGGGAAAAATATTTATTACCGGCTCGCAGACGCCAAGGTGCAAAGCACGCTGGCGCATTTGTACGAACTTTTCTGTACCCGCTAAACGGAGGATTTTTTTATGACAATAGACTGGCAACATTTCACCCCGTGGACGTCCTTAGCAGGCGGCGCGCTGCTGGGTTTGGCCACTGCACTGTTCGTGCTGCTCAATGGGCGGATAGCTGGCATCAGCGGCATCATCGGTGGGCTACTGCACCCACGACGCGGCGATGTGGACTGGCGCGTGGCTTTCGTGGCCGGCCTGCTACTGGCGCCGCTGGCGTATGGACTGTTCGCGACCTTTCCGGTAGCCAGCATTAACGCCGATACCCCGCTGCTGGTGGGAGCGGGGCTGCTGGTGGGTTTCGGCACGCGCCTAGGCGCTGGTTGTACCAGCGGGCACGGTGTGTGTGGCATCTCGCGGCTCGCGCCACGCTCCATCGTCGCCACCCTCACGTTTATGGCGAGTGGCTTTTTGACCGTCTACCTCACCCGTCATGTTTTTGCCTAGGAGCGCGATCATGCTAACAATCAGTGCCTTGTTTTGTGGTCTGCTATTTGGCTTGGGACTTATCCTCGGCGGCATGACCAACCCGGCTAAAGTACAGGCTTTCCTGGATCTCGGGGGCGCTTGGGACCCTTCGCTCGCGCTGGTGATGGGCGGTGCCATTTGTGTGGCTAGCGGTGCCTTTGCGGTGGCCAAAAATCGTCCCCGCTCGCTGCTAGGTGCGCCCATGCTATTGCCCACCGCGCGCGATTTAGAGCCACGACTCATCCTCGGCAGCGTCTTGTTTGGCATGGGTTGGGGGTTGGCTGGTTTTTGCCCGGGCCCGGCGATTGTGACATTGGGGAGTGGCGCACCAGCAGCAGGATTGTTCGTGTGCGCCATGTTGGTGGGCATGTTGGCCTTCGAAGGTTTAGAAAAATTTCTCAAACGCGCGCCAACCTCACAGGTCCCGCGCCCTCATTCTGGAGCACGCTGATGTCGTTTAAATTTGAGTCTGTCACCCCCGATTTTGCCGTCGCAGCGCAACTCCTACCCGCACAATTGGCCAGCGTAGCGGCAGCTGGTTTTCGCAGTGTGGTGAACAATCGCCCAGACGCCGAAGGCGGCGCGGAGCAGCCTTCGAATGCGGCGCTAGAGCAAGCGGCGTTGGCCGCGGGCTTGCAGTATGCCTACTTGCCGGTCATTCCAAACGCCTTCAAACCCGATGAGGTCACCCAGATGGCGGACCTGCTGGCGGTGCTGCCCAAGCCGGTCTTGGGTTTTTGCCGTTCGGGTGCGCGCGCTGCCAATTTATATCGCGCTGCCACCGACGCACCCGGCTGATCGCCGGCCATGACGCCCACTGCGGGCCGCTGGCGGGCCCTCCGCCCAGCGTGGTGGAACGGCTATGGGCGCACCAGCGTCCAGCGCGATGTTGTCGCCGGGCTAGTGGTCGTGATGATGCTGGTCCCCCAAAGTCTGGCTTATGCGCTGCTGGCTGGGTTGCCCGCCCAAACCGGGCTGTATGCCAGCATGTTACCGCTAGTGGCCTACGCCATTTTTGGATCCTCGCGCACACTGGCCGTCGGGCCGGTGCCGGTTATCTCCCTCATGAGCGCATCGGCGCTCGCCCCATTAGCGCTGCCGGGTTCCGCGGCCTACGCAGGGCTGGCCTTGCAGCTGGCCATGTTGGTCGGTGGCCTATTATTGCTCAGCGGTGTGTTACGTCTGGGTTTGCTCGCACACCTGCTCAGTGCCCCAGTCATTAATGGCTTCATGAGTGGCTCGGTGGTGCTCATTATTCTGGGCCAATTGATGCCCCTGCTGGGGGTGCAAGGGCGCGGACAGACAGCGCTGGCGTTAGGACAAGCACTGTTTGGAGGACTCACCCAGCTCCATCCCACTACCGCCGTGTTCGGCCTCACAGCCGCACTGGTGTTGGCGGGCGCACCGGCTGCTCTGGGCCGCTTGTTTACAGCGCTGGAGCTGCGCCCGACAGCCGCCGATTTGCTGACGAAGCTAGCGCCGATATTCGTGATGTTGTGCGCCATTGGGCTCACGGTGGGTTTTAATTTGGACACCGTTTATAACGTGACCGTGGTCGGCTCGATTCCCACCGTACTGCCGGCGTTGGTGATGCCCACGCTCGCGGCAACCTCGCTAAAAGCCCTGCTGCTACCCGCCTGCGCGCTAGCGCTGGTGAGCTTTATCCAGAGTGTGTCGATGGCGCAGCTGCTCGCGGCCCGTGAGGGCGATCGCATCGAGCCCAATCGTGAATTGCTGGGCTTGGGTGCGGCTAATCTGGCGGCGGCGTTTACCGGTGGCCTGCCCGTTGCGGGCGGTTTTTCTCGCTCGATTGTCAATCACGCAGCAGGCGCGCGTTCGCCGCTCGCGGGGGTGGTCGCGGCGGCGGCGATGCTGGCCCTACTCGCACCGATGGGTGGCCTGTTTGCGCGTCTGCCGGCCTGCGTGCTCGCCGCGAGCATCATCATTCCCATGTGTGCGCTCATTGAACCGGCCGCGCTGCGCCGGGTGTGGGCTTATTCGAAAGCCGATGGCGCGGCGCAAATAGCGACCACGCTTGGGGTGCTAGTGCTGGGCGTTGAGGTTGGCATAGGACTTGGTGTTGCGCTGTCCTTACTGGCGCTCTTGTGGCAAGCCAGCCGACCGCATATCGCGATTCTTGGCCAAGTCAGCGGCACGCAACAATATCGCAACCAGCAACGAGCAGCCGTGGAGACTCAACCCAATATTTTGGCCTTACGCATCGATGAAAATTTATTCTTCGGCAACATCACGGCCGCGGAAAACGCGCTGCAACAAGCGCTAGATGTCCAGCCATTGGCACGCCATGTGATTCTCGTCATGTCGTCCGTCAATCACATCGACGCCACCGCCATGGAGAGTTTGCGCGCCATCAACCAACGGCTCGCCGCCGCCGGCCTCAGTTTTTATCTCACCGAAGTCAAAGGCCCGGTGCTGGATCAACTGGCGCGTTCAAGCCTCCTAGATGAGCTCACCGGTCGCGTGTTTCGATTCACTCACGAGGCCTTTACGCACCTGCGCACCCAGGACTGCGAAGCGCAATCCGGTGCGGCCCAACCGCTGCCCGCAGCCAATCTGACGCCTGACGTTACGGGGTTGTCGTGAGTGCGCGGCCGGTGGCCTTGGTGACTGGCGCCTCGGCAGGACTCGGTGCGGAATTTGCTCGCCAACTGGCGGCGCAAGGGCACGATTTGGTGCTCACTGCGCGCCGCACCGAACGGCTACACGCGCTCGCGGCCGAACTGCAGGCAGCGAATGGCGTGGTGTGTCACGTGATCAGCGCGGATTTGGCACACCCGACCGGTGCTGCCGATCTCTTGGAAGCCGTCAGCACGGCGGGACTTAGCGTCGAGGTGCTCATCAACAACGCGGGTTACGGCGTGCCGGGTAGCTATCTCGGCCAAACTTGGGCAGTCCACGCGGACTTCCAGCGCGTGATGATCGACGCCGTGGCTGTGCTATCTTATCGCTTGGCGGCGGGCATGCGTGCACGTGGCCACGGCACCATTATCAACGTCAGCTCGCTGGCGGGCTTCATGCCCAGCACTGCGGGACACACGCTTTACGGCCCCGCAAAAGTTTGGCTCATTAAATTCTCCGAATCCTTGGCCGCCGAATTGGCACCCTCTGGCGTGCGCGTCTCAGCGCTCTGCCCCGGTTTTACCTTGACCGAATTCCACGATGCCAATGGGATGCGCGAGCACGTGGGGCGCCTGCCAGGTTGGCTGTGGATGGACGCCCCCAGTGTGGTGCGCGCCGGACTCGCCGCCGCGGCCCGCGGACGGGCAATCTGCATCCCAGGCTGGATCAATCAACTATTGGCACTGGCTGCCAAATTGCTCCCAGGCAGTTGGCTACGGCGCATCGTGGCCACTCGCGCGGCAGATTTTCGCAAAGTTGACTAACGCCCCCCAGTGCCTAAACGTGCGGCCTGGCGAGGTATCGCCACCGGCGGCTGAACGGGGATTAAGCGCAAACTGAGCTGACCCCGGTTAGCTCGGTCGCCTCGCGCGCACGCCCTGAGCGACGACCAATTAGGCCACGCCAGTGGGTGTTGAATGAAGAATCTCGCCAAACTCGGCAAGAAATAGCCGACAAAGGCGTTTACGGCCTTACAGAGGGCTTACAAAACTGCAGCCCCGGATTATATTATCGGCGCGTGGACAGGCTTGTGCATTGGAATTCCATCTGCAGAAAACCCCCACGGAACCGCCCAAAAGGCAATATTCGAGAGTCGTAAAAGTTGACATTACGCGGTCAGTCCGGCGTCGGACGGATCCTCTTTGGATGTCCTTTGCCGCTTCCACATCGTTTTTCTAACACTGACAGGAGTACGCAATGAGCCGAGCCAAGCCCGCGATCAAGACCAAAGAAACCAAGAGCCAGATCCTAGCGGCGATCGCCGAGACCACCGGCATGAAGAAGAAGGAAATTCAATTAGTGTTGGCCGCGGTACATGAACACGCGTTGCGTCACTTGAACAAAAATGGCTCGGGCGAAATGAGCATCCCGGAACTCGGCATCAAGCTGCGGCGCGTACCCAAGCCAGCAACCAAGGCCGCCACCGTGCCCAACCCCTTCAAGCCGGGTGAGATGGTCAAGCGCCCTGCGCGTCCCGCTAGCGTCTCGGTGCGAGTGGCGGCGCTCAAGATTCTGAAAGACGCCGTTGCCGGCAAGGGAGCGGACGCCGCCACTGGCAAAAAAGCGCCTAAAGACGCAGTTGCGGGCTAACGTCCAACACTAGAACCTCGACCTCACTGGCCGCTGCACGCAGGCGCAGCGGCCAGTCTTGCCTTGCGCACGCCCCGGTTTTTTTGCAGTGAGCGACCCTGGGTCAGCCACCAACAACGCGCCGGCAGGGCTAGGCGGTCAGCTCAAACAGCCCCTGTGGCGTCTAGAACAAAAGTTTTTTGTGGCTTTGTCGGCTGCAATCACCCAGCGACGAACTCAGCACGAGTTGCCTGCCAGAGCGCCGCCACAGGTGCTTACAGATTGATATGTTCGACGCTGTCGAGTCCGTCGAGTTTATCCAACAGGGCGCGGTAGCGCGGGTCGCGGGTGTTCAGCGCAAAGGTTTGTGAGAGATCGACATCCCCTTCGAGGGACTCTTTGGGGGTGTTGATCAGCAGCAAATGTATAGCCCGCAATTCATTTAGAAAGGCCTCGCACGCATCATCTGCCATGCCAGAAACAGCGATGCCAATGCGGACATCGGCTACCAAGCGCAATAGACCTTGCACAAGAACCGTTCGCGCGGCGCCGCCTTCCACGGGCAAAACGCTCAATATCAGCCGATTGGTGACATCGATCGCGTTTTTCCATTCCTCGCTGTCGGCACCAAACTCTTGATGCACGCGCACCAAATAGCGGCGCCAGTCGCTCAAGAGAAACTCCATGAGAAACGCCGGCGGCAATGGGCCTTCGGTTTCGGCAATCGCACGCCTGATCGCACTACCGGCGGCACGGACACTTTCAATCGTAATCAGGACAGCGGCATCCCCCATCAATGCGGTTTTTAAGCATTCCCTCACAGTAATTGGAACACCCTTGATACGATTGCACCAGCCCTAAACCGCAGCCGATTGACCACGCTCAAAGCCATGACGGGCAGGACTCGAGGCTTAATCGAACATTAAACTGTGGCGAGGCCCAACTCAGCTTAAGGCACGCGGCCTGCATAATTTTTTCCAGACCGGCTTCCGACTGCGACACCGTAAAATGGGGCTTTGCCTCGCAGCGCACGGGGCTCGAGGTGACTAAGCGCACGCGCCCCAAGAGTTCCGCGTCTTCCATTGAGAGTTCGCACACCGCCGCCAGTTCAACTGTCTGACCGAAACCGCCGGGAAAAGAACCATCTGCCAGCGTGTACCGCCCGCCAAAACCCTCACAGCTAGGCAGCGCAAGATTAAGCTCGCTGCCCAAATAGGCACCGTCTGGCAGACGCATGGTGTAGGCCAGTGAGATACCTTCTGCAGCCAAGCGCCACGTTTTGCAAATAGCCTCCGGGTCGCCCGACAGCGCGTGCCAAAACGTCACACTGGTGGGCGTACAGTCGCCAAGGCGGTAAGCGTCCAGTGGCACGCTCGCCCCATCGGGCAAGAACACGGTATCGCTAAATAACACCCGCCCGTGCGGGTCTACGGCGAGATCGGCCGCCACTAGCGGGGTTTTAAAAGCCAGTCGATCGTGGGCGGATGCAATCCCGCTGTGGCTCGGCTGCGCATCCTCTAAACCCTCGGGCGGCAACTGATGGTAGTGCTCCGCGTGGCGGCGCAAGGTGTCGCCAAAATTGTGGAGCAGCGGATAACTGGTGAGTTCGTGCGCAGCACCTAGCCCATCGTCACGCAAGACCACTTGGCAGTGAGCATTGGCGAGGAATACTTCGCGCGCGCCGTCATAATCAACATCCACCGCAGGCGTGGTGCGCACCGGTTGCCCGTCGTCTAGAGCTGCTTCTAAGGCAATCAGGTTGCGCCACACGGCACGCCGCAAGTGCGGCAGGTAAAGCCCGCCAAAAAGCCCGTGCCAATAAGCATCGTTGGCTTGCCCGCGGTAGAGCATGTCGCGCAAGGCGGGATCGTTAGCAAGTGCCGGCGGTGCGGCCGCCAAGCGCGCCGAAAGCCCCAACATGCGCTTATGCAGCCAGTTCGACTCCGGGTAGCGAGACAAAAAATTGCGCCAAATGCCGCCCCGTACAAATGGCCGCACGCACTCAAAATCTGGCTGGGTCTTGAGCGTGGCAAGCAACTGCGCATAGCGGCCAGCCGAGGTCGCCGGCAAGGTCCACTGATTCATTTCGCTGTAGGAGGCGGTGGGTAAATAAACGATGCCGCGGGTGGGCGTACGCGCATGGAAGGCGGCATAAGTGCTGGTTTGAATCAGCGGCGAAGCGAGCACGCCCTCGACAAACTGCTCCAGCCAACGGCGGGTATAGACCCAGTCGTAGGTC
>CAIPNE010000220.1 GCA_903866355.1 uncultured Gammaproteobacteria bacterium | reverse complement strand
CGATCAGCCCGGCTTCGATGACTTTTTCGGAAGTGGCAAGGCGGCCCTCGACGATCGTCAGGGCGGGTGGTAGGCGTGGGCCGATCCATTCATCCCAGGCATTTTGCACGGCTTTGATCTCGCCGATCTCGGCGATCCACAGGGTGGCAGACAACAGTTCGTCGCGACTTGATCCGATGTCGTCGAGCATGACACTAAAACGATCCAGAACCTCCTGGGTCTGCTGGGCATACGAGATGACTTGCCCCGCATGCCCTTGGCCGGATAGGAACAGAAAGGCCAAATCACCGAATCCGGTGATGCGGCACAGACGCTGCGTGAGATCTTTGCGGACTATGCCCATGAGCTTAGCCTATTCGGCCTTCAGCCTGCCTGAATAGATGCGCGGCCTATCACCCATTCGGGTGGTGCCGCCGGTTTTGCCAGTACTTGGGCGCAGACTGCTGCTACGGTGGAGCCCACGGGCGTGAGGCCGGCTCGTTCGCAGCTGCGCGTCACTTCTGTTAGCGAACGGCGCAGGTTCTTAGCAACGCGGTTTTCGGGATCGGTGTAGTCATTATCATTATGGCTGACCACCATGATCATCGGTACATCGGGATTTCGTTCGATAACTTGCGCAACAATATTTGTCGAGATACGTTCGTAATCCGCCTGAAGGTAATCCGGCCGCAAGTCCCAAAGTTGCACATTACTTTTACCATCGCGAATGTTGGACAGATCAACCGATAAGGGCAGATTGGCAAATTCCAATGATCCAGGCATATTGCGAAAAGTTGCATGGCCACGATGTGGATCGGCGGGTGCGCCGGCCCATACGGCATAGAGTTCCGGGAAAACGCGTCCCGGACAGGAGCACGATCCACCGATGAACCCGAGTTCGGCCAATATGCGAAAGGTACTATCGTTTGCCGAAAAGGTGCCGGGCCGGAAGTAAAGCGGCGCACGCCCCAGGGCCAGCTTAAAGACCCCAAGCCCCTCCGAGACGATGGCCCGTTGCGCCTCGGGTGACAATTCGCCGAAGTGGGCACGGTAGCGCACTGGATCGAGTTTATAGGGGTGAATATGCAGGCCCAGCGTGGCGCCATCACGTTCCAAATCAAGCAGTTGATCAGCATGAGCAACGGCCGCTTCGGGATGCACGAAAAAACTGACTGGATAGCCAAATTCTGATGCGATGCCGGTAAAGCCCCGGATGAAGCGCTCGCTGTCGGCGTAGTTATTAGGGCCACTCGTGGCTGGGCCGTCGCGTCCGGGAGGGCGTTCGGGTTCTACATCCATGCTGACGACGATATTTATAGTTTTCATTGGTACTCTCTGGTTTTGAGGGGTTCAATGACGGCGCGCATCACTAAAATCGACAACATCACAGCACGAAAAATCTCAATGTGATGGGTGTTGATTTTCAAGTTCCTGCCGATTAGATTTGAATGCCAAGGTTCGCTGCGTGAGGATGTCGAATCACTTGCTTAGGTCAATTCCGCTGGTCTTAAAAAAACTCTCCCAGAACGCTAGTTCCTTGAGGATAAAGTCCTGGAATCCCGCGCCTTCAACGTTGAAAATTTCGAACTGAATGTTCGCTAGAGCCTTCTGATAGTCGCCATCTGCGGTCACTTGGCTAAGACCCTCGGCGAGGCGTCTGACCACTGCGGCAGGTGTCTTTGGTGGCGCTAACAGGCCATACCAGACATTAATGTCGACTCCCGGTACGCCGGCTTCAGCGAGCGTCGGCACATCCGGCAGCGTAGCGAGTCGCTGCTGACTCGCTACAGCAAGAGGACGCAACTGGTTGGCCTTGATCGCGGTCAGCACCGCTGAGACCGCGTCGCTCCCAAACAGTACGTCGCCACGAATCAGTGCAATCAACGATTCGCTGCTGCCTTTATAGGGAACATGAGTGGCTTTGACGCCGACTTTGTTGAGAACCGCTGCTGTGGTCAGACGCCCCATAGTGACCGGCCCGAGGCTAGCGTAGTTTTCCGCTTCACCGCGTGTTCGCAATATCGCTAGCAATTCCTGCAGAGTCTTGGGTGTGTTGGCGTTGTTGGCAGTGACCAGAATGATTTTGGTCCGCGCCACAGTCGCCAGCATTGAGAAATCCCTTTCAACTTTGAACGGGATGCTCTGGTCGAGCGCTTGGTTGAGTACCAGCGGGCCGCCCCCTAGCAAAATTGTGTAGCCATCCGGGTTGGCGTTGACAACGTATTGCGCACCCACTGTGCCGCTCGCACCTGGTCGGTTTTCCAGCACCACACTCGCCTTCATCTTTTCAGCCAGTTTCTGTGCCGTGAGACGTCCAAGGATATCGCCCGCTGTGCCGGTAGCAAACGGGCTGACGATCCGTATCGTTTTTGTTGGAAAGGTTTGCTCCTGTGCCGGGGTATTGACGGACAAGGCGAGCAGGGTGCCGCCGAGACCCAAAGTTTTAATGAAATCACGACGTTGACTGATTTTTTTCGCCATGGAATTTCCCCTTTTTTTAAAAAT
>CAIPNE010000219.1 GCA_903866355.1 uncultured Gammaproteobacteria bacterium | reverse complement strand
GGCTACGACCCGATGATCGCCCATGCGCGGTTGTTGAAATTCACGGTCAGGCGCGTGGGTTACAAGGCCAAATTGGCCACGACCGTCAAGACGGTTATTCCTTCGAAGGCACCCGCACCGGCGAAGAAGGCTCCGGCAAAGAAAGTGCCAGCCACGAAGACTGCCGCAGCCAAGAAAGTGCCGGTCAAAAAGGCCGTGCCCCCCAAGCCCTCGACACCCAAGGCACTCGCCCAACCCAAGGCTGCGGTGCCTGCGTTATCCGCAGAAGCCAAGACCTTCGCCCGCGTCAAGAAGGCCGTGCTCAAGATGGGTGCGGAGCGCCCAACCAAGACCAAGTCGCTCATGCGGCACGTTGGTGCGATGCTCGGGCAGGGCAGCACTGCCGCGCAGATCGATGCCGTGGTCACGCAACTGGAGAATGAGAGGGTGGTGTGGGTAGTGGGGGACGCGGTGATGTATCCCGGTACGCCCACGCAATGAAGCCGGCACCCACCCGCCCAAAATGAGCCTGCTGGTGGACAGCCCTGCGACATGTCGCCAAAGTAAGGAATCCTTACTTTGGAAGATTCGCCATGCTCGCCAAGATGACCTCCAAGAACCAGCTGACATTGCCCAAGAGCGTGATCCAGGCCGTGGAAGCCACCGAGTATTTCGATGTGGAGGCGCGGGCCGGTCAGATCAGCCTCACGCCTGTGCGTGTCCAGCGCGGCGACGCGGTGCGGGCCAAACTGGCCGAGCTGAACCTCGGCCCGGCCGATATCGCCAACGCGGTTTCCTGGGCGCGCGCCACGGGCATGCTACCGTAAGCGCGCGGCGATCCCGTCTAGACGACGACGAACGGATCAGCGTATGGGGGAAGGCTGCCAACGATGCGGCAGTAGTTCACCGATGCGACTTGCCTGTTGTGTGGGAAGGCGCTCCATCACGTCTTTGAGGTAGGCATGCGGTTCGTGCCCATTGATCCTGGCCGAGTGCACCAGGCTCATGATCGCCGCCGCCCGCTGGCCGGCACGCAATGAACCGGCGAACAACCAGTTCGATCTCCCGACTGCAATCGGGCGGATTTGATTCTCAACCCAATTGTTATCAATGGGCGGTTCACATCGGTCGGCCCGGATCGTTCAACTCAGGGAAAAAATGAAGCGTTCTCAGGTATTTGCCTGATATTTAACGGTGTTTCGGTACCGTACAGTGCGTATCTAGGTTGCGCGTGTTCACTGCGTTGGTTGGTTCGCCCTTCCCACCCGACGCCTGACATCGTTCGTGCGGTTCGAGGGCTCGCAATATGTCCGTTGTGCAGCAGTTGATTTCAATTCAAGAGGTACCAGATGCTCGGACCCGCCAGGCCGATCAACGAGCCCCAGAGGCTTCCGTTGCTGTTTAGCAGTCCTCGCCCATTGGACGTTTTCAGCGCGTGATTGCCGCAGCTTGTCCCTGACGCCGGTTGGAGAGAATGTCCCACAACACGATCGAACGGATACATGCGTGAATCGGGTTTGTTCCTGCGCTCCCACACCAAGGGCGCCCATGATGCGCTGCATTGTCTGGTGCCCACTGCCAACGGCCATGCAGCATTCAGGGTTCCAGTCGTCGCACCGCTGTCGCCCACCCTATCGGCGGCCGATCTGTCGGGTATCTGTTATGTTGCAAAGGGTGCTGCTTTGGGGGGTAAGGTGATTGCACGACACCTGCGGTCCACTTTGAAACTTGCCCCGCAATTTGGTATTCTTTTTTTCGATTCAGAAGTCGACGGCTCGCTCAGCTGGACTGCGCGGGCGCACGCGCTTGATTCCCGGATATGCAGTGTCGAAAACCAGCGAGCGGCATTGCACGGGGTCGCGCGTACTTTTGAATTTTTGGGCCTGGCATTCACCGCGGCAGAGCGTACCGAAGTATCGACAGTAAGGGCGGCTTGATGCAGAACACCGAATACCGCGCATCAGCGCAAGAACTGGAAAATTGCGCCAAGGAACTCATCCACTTGACGCCGCTGATCCAGCCGCATGGTCTGCTACTGGCGTGCGACTGCGAAAGTGGTTGTATTGAGTTTGCTTCCGACAATACGGAGGCTTATTTTGGATTCACCGCGCAGCAAATGCTCGGAACCCCTTTGGCAGACTACGTGAATGAAGCGGCTGAGCCGTTGATGCTGCGCTTGCGAGCCCTGCCGGTGGCCTCCCCGAAGATAGTGGATATTGCTCTGCGCACCAGTGTGGGCAGCGAAAAGCAATTTGAAATAGTGGCACATCGCAGCGGTCAGCGGGTCATTATCGAGGCCATACCCTTTGTGGGGGTCGAAGACGAGGAGGATCGTTCCAACCAGCTAGAGTCTGTGGTTGCAGCCATGGGGAGGCTGCACCAAACCAAGGAACTCCCGATATTTCTCGACCAGTGCGCAGTGCAAATCCGCGAACTCAGTGGCTACCAGCGGGTCATCATCTACCGCTTTTTGCCCGACTGGAGTGGCGAAGTACTAGCGGAGTCGGTCGTTTCAGGGCTGGACATCCTTTATTTGGGGCTGCGGTTTCCGGCATCGGACATCCCTGTGCAGGCGCGTGCGCTGTATCGGTCCAACCTGCTGCGCGTCATTGGCGACGTGAACGCCGAGCCGGTGCCGGTGCATGGGCTGCAGATCGGTCAGGTGCTGGACCAGAGCCACAGCCTGCTGCGCTCCCCGTCCCCCATACACCTGGGTTATATGCGCAATATGGGTGTGCGCGCCAGTTTGACCATTTCTCTGATCAAGGACGGCGAGCTGTGGGGTATGGTTTCTTGCCACCATGACCAACCACGCTTTTCCCCGGTTCTGTTGCGCCAGAGCGTCAAAATGCTGTGCGCACTGCTGATGGAGACCGCTATCGTTCGCGTTGATGCCTTGGAGCAAAAAGAAGTCACTCTAAAGGCATTGGCGCTGCGCAACGGGTTAAACCGGTTGGCGGCGGACACCATTGGTTCAGGTGAGATTGGCAGCGTGTTCAATCAGACGATGGCAGAACTGATGCCAGTGTTCCGCGCGCAGGACTACGTCTTGATGTTGGATGGCAAATTGGCCCATACGCCAGATATCACGCCCCAACTCCTGGACTATTTCGACCGAAAGGCACTTGCGCTGCCTGCGGGGGAGGGTTACTTCACGCATTGCATTACCGCTGATCCACAGTGCCCCATCGACGCAGTCGGGCACTGGGCCGGTGCTGGCTTGGTACCCATACTCGGATACCCGAATAGTTTCTTGCTGTTGCTGCGTCGGGAGGTGACTAGCCAGGTGCGATGGGCTGGGGCGCCCAGCACCAGCACCGAATTGTTGACCACCGGACTGCGTGTTATGGGTCCACGGCAATCCTTTGCGCAGTGGGTCCAAGAGGTGGGCAACCAAAGTGTCGATTGGAGCGACTACGAGAAATCGGCATGCCTTGAAGTGACCAGACAAATTGCTGACAGTGCCG
>CAIPNE010000218.1 GCA_903866355.1 uncultured Gammaproteobacteria bacterium | reverse complement strand
GTGGCGTACTGGCACTGATGGGCGTCAAGATATTGCTCTTATATGGGAGTGCGCGCGGTTTCCGTCTCCCTCACCGCACCGCTTTGAAGCTCGCTGCTGCGTTGTCACAGGGCGGGGAGTTTGCCTTCATGTTGTTTGGTGTGATGCGCACCCACGACTTGCTAATGGTGCGTGAGGCCGAATTCGTCATGCTGGTGGTCACCTTATCCATGGCGTTGACGCCTTTTGTGTATGCCCTCGCCAGTCAGTTCGCCGGAACGCCCGAACTGGCGCCATCCTCAGCCGGCGACGATCACGCTGAGCCCAAAGTTGTGATTGCCGGCTTTGGACGGTTTGGTCAAATCACTGGTCGCATCCTACGGATGCAAAAAATACCCTTCGTCACGCTAGAAATGGACCCGGCAAAAATTAACGTGGGCCCTGCTTGGGATGGTGAAGCCTATACCGGTGATGCGGTGAGCCTGACTTTATTGCAGGCGGCAGGTGTGGCTAAGGCGCAGTTTGTGGTGGTGGCGATCGACGACCCAGACGCCTCCGTGCGCCTGGCAGAGTTGCTGCGCAGGCATTTTCCTGCGGTGAAAATTTTTGCGAGAGCTCGCGATCGACAGCACGTTTTCCGGCTGATGGATCTGGGCGTTACCCACATCCAGCGGGAAACCTATCACTCCAGCATGTTGCTGACCGAGCAACTCTTAGAGGGCTTGGGGCTGTCGCGGCGGCAGGCTAATCAGGCGGTGTCGACCTTCCAATCTCACGACGAACGCGAGTTGGCGTTAGGCCACGTGGCCTATAAAGAAGCGCTGGCCCGCGCGCAGAAGCTGCCGGAAACCGCCGCCGAACTGCAGGCATTGCTGGTCGGCGACGATCGCCTGCGCGAGGAGCAGTTAGACTAAACCCCGCACTGAAATCAGGGCAGTTGTTGGGCGTATTTCGTGATAATTTCGGCCACTTTTTGTTGAATTTCAGCCTGCATGAGCAACTGCTGTTTTTCGTTCCCAGGTGGTAGCGTGGGGATCATCATGCCGTGTCCACCGCACTTCGGACCATGGCCTTCTTTACCACCGTGGCCTTTCATGTCCTCGCAACGTTTCCCTCGATCGTGGTGCATGGCCATTCCCATCGACTGTCCAGCCGGCGGCGGAGGCGGTGCCGGTTCGGCAGCCAGCGTGAGCAGCGGCGCTGTTACCAGCAGTGCGACCAGGGATTTCTTTAAAATGTGCATGTGGAGTTCCTTTAGGATCACGCGGCCAAGGCGGCAGCATAGAGGGATGAACAGTGGCGAATGCGCCATCCAGTGGCGCTTGGGCCAACCCACTGTAACGCCATTCAAGCACTTATTGAGCGACGCTTAAATGACACTGATCAGAATATTTGGTTCAACTTTTTGCGAACTCACGGGCGTCTTGATGCTCATGCCGGTGCTGACCGTGCGTCTCGCTGCGCGCGGCGAGCCATCTTGGTTGATCGGTCTGTTTGGCGCGGCGTTATATGTCGCGATCTTCGCCGTGACCCCTTTTGCCGCCCGTTGCACGCGGCGTTTTGGGCTGCGTCGCCTGTATGTTTTGTCGGGGTTCTCGCCTTTGCTTGGGGTGGGCGTGTTGGGGCTTACCGAGCACACGCTGGCGTGGCTGTTGGCCGTGACGGTGATGGGCGTGTTTGGCGGCCTGCGCTGGGTAACCGCCGAGGCCTATGTCGCGGGTGCCGCGTCGGCTGCGCGCCGGGGCGCGGTCATCGGCGCGTTTCAGACCATGGTGGGTGGGTGCTTTGTCTTAGGACCGCTGTTGCTCACCGTAACTGGCACCGCCGGTGTGGCGCCGCTGGTTGTCGCCGCCGCGTTGTTGACCACCGGACTACTGTGTCTCATTGGCTTGGCCGAGCTCCCCGCACCCCCTGGCGACGTCGCCGCTGGCGCCTTTCGGCGTTTGCAGCGCGAGCGCCCGGTGTTGCTGCTCGCCGCGCTGATAGGCGGAACGCTAGAGAGCGGACCCGCGACTTTCCTCCCGGTGGAGGCGCTGGCGGATGGGCTCACCGGCCGCGCTGCCGCGGCCTTGGTGGCGGTACTGGGGATCGGCGGTCTGGTGGTGCAGTTTCCCTTAGGCTGGCTGGCCGATCGCTATCCGGCGCAGCGTCTCCTGCGAATCTGTGTGTGGCTCGCTTTAAGCGCCGCGCTGTTGCTGTTGTTTAATGCGCAGATTCCCGTGGTGTTGTGGGTGGCGGCTTTCCTGTGGGGCGCGGCGGGCGCTGGCATTTACACCTTGGCGATGATCGATGTGGGCCGTGCTTATGCGGGCGTGGCGTTGGTGGGCGCCACTGCTGCGCTGGTCTTTGCCTATGCCATTGGGGCTGCCATCAGCCCCGCGCTCGCGGGGTTGGTGATGATCTGGTGGCCAACAACGGGCTTCGCTGCTTTGATGAGCGTGGTGGCGTTGGTGGGGTTGTGCGTGATTCCCCGCACCTCGCCCGCGCCGCACTCAAGTCCACCCACCATGCCGGTGGAATAGCGCGGGCACGGGTTGCTCCGCAATGTGCGATTGCAACAAATTTAAGCCGACTGAAAAATCGTAACCGTGAGCTTTTGACCAGCGACCGGCCGGTGCTAGTCTGCTGGTGCGGTCTTAGGCTGGGTATCGGGCGTTGGTGTTGACCAGCGACACCTGGCGCCGAGAGGTCGAGCTTTCACCTGCGAGCGACGCGGGGGTTGTGTTGATCACCAGAACTGAACCCGCTGCTCTCCACTGCGCCAAAATAAGGAATTTTGTATGAGCGACCTCAATGTCAACACCCTTACCGCCGCCGTCTTGGCGCGCATGACGCAGGAGGTTACGCCGCGTTTCCGCGAGATCATGACGGCGCTGATCCAGCATCTGCACGATTTCACCCGCGAGGTTGCGCTAACCGAAGCGGAGTGGCTAGCCGCCATCGATTTCCTCACTCGCACGGGCAAAAACTGCAGCGAGACACGGCAGGAATTCATTCTGCTATCTGACACCTTGGGACTTTCCTCGTTGGTTATCGCGGTGAATCATCCGGCGGCCGAAGGCTCGCTGGAATCCTCGGTGCTCGGGCCATTTTATATGCCTGCCATGCCTGAATATCCTTCGGGTAGCGATCTCGCCGTAGGTGTGGCAGGTACCCCAACGCTGTATCGCGGCTTGGTGAGTGATACCGCTGGCCGGCCGCTGGCGGGCGCGACGCTCGATATTTGGTCTAGCGATGGCGAGGGTTGGTACGACGTTCAACGGCCCGGCCCGCTGGTGCCCGCCGCCCGCGGCCGAGTGCGCGCTGGTGCCGATGGCCGTTACGCGTTTTGGTCGATCAAACCCGCCGATTATCCCGTGCCCACCGATGGACCCGTGGGTGAGATGTTGCGCGCGCTGGGGCGTGCATCGATGCGTCCCGGGCATCTGCATTTCATTGCCAGCGCGCCGGGCGCGGAAACCGTCACCACCCAAATTTTTGCCGCCGACAGTCCCCATTTGCACAGCGACGCCGTGTTTGGGGTTAGCGATGGATTAATTGCTACCTTCCATCCCCACGGCCCGGGTGTGGCGCCCGATGGTCGCCATCTCGACCGGCCTTTTTGTACCGTGGATTACGACCTGCGGTTGCGCCCGGTCTAGCTTGCTGCCCAGGGGCTGGTGGGCACGCCGAGCAGCGCCGCACCTGTGCTAGTTCGGGCTTGCGCATGCTGCTAGCATCAAACCAAAACGTCGGCCATCCGCACCCTGCGCGATGCTACCGGCCGAGCGCCAGAGCTTGCTCTGGACATCACCGTCGATTGCGCTGCTGGGGAGAGCATTCACAATGTCGCAGACCGCCACGGGGACTTGCTACCGCGAAGTATTCAATTTTATAGACGGGCGTTTTGAGCCCTCCCGTGCAGGCCGCACGTTCGTTGGCGTCAGCCCTGTTGACGGTCGCCAAGTGGCGATCATCCACGAAGCCGGCCGGGCCGATGTCGATGCCGCCGTCAAGGCCGCACGCGCTGCCCTCAAAGGGCCCTGGGGCCGTATGCCGCAGGCTGAGCGTATGGCGATTTTGCATCGGGTGGCAGATGGCATCCAGCAACGCTTCGACGAATTTGTTGACG
>CAIPNE010000217.1 GCA_903866355.1 uncultured Gammaproteobacteria bacterium | reverse complement strand
TTCACCTATGACACTCGCATTGAGGCCGACAAAATCCAGGCACTCCTTGCTGATGGAGTTCTCACGGTCACCCTGCCCAAGTCCCCAGACCTCCAACCCCGGCAGATCCCGGTTGGATAGCCAGACTGCTGTGGTGAAGAGCGGGGAGCCGCAGGAGCGATGTGCCCTCCAGGGCGCTCAACGCGCAAGCGCCACAGCGTATCCAGCACTCGGTTAGGCGACTGGCCCGCCGAGACAAGCAACGGCAGAGCTGCCGCCCCCCCTCCGCCCAATCCGCCCAAAACGGCTTACATGCTGGAATAGAAGGCGTTAATCTTATCCGCAACGTCACGAAAGCCGATGTCCTCGCTGTAAAGGATCTTATATTCGGTGATGGCCTCAGTTTTCTTGCCCATGTTTTCGTAACACGCCGCCAATTCGTAAATCACGTCCTTCTTCAAGTCGTCCATGATCGGCAGTTCACCTTTGGCGGTTTGGAACTGGGCGATTGCCAGATCGAACATTTTACGGGCCTTGAGCGCCTTGCCCATGCCCGTAATCGCCTGAATGCGGACCTTGGGGTTTTTCTGCGCCTGCTGATAGTTGGCGATCGCGTTCTGATAGTCGCCGGACTCGAAGTAGAGATTGGCGAGGGTGAAGCGGGCGCCGTAATCGTTCGGGTAGCGCTCAACAAAGCTTTTGGCCTCCAGTAACTGGGTTTCAGCGTATTCGCGCTTGGCCTTGGCCAGTGCCTCCACCAACACCGCGTCACTAGGTGACAGCGCCACTTGCGCCTCAACATCCTTGATCCGATTCACCAAAACAGTGTTCTGCAAATCCGACTCTTGTTTGGCGAGCGTGGTATCGGCTGCACCCGCAGGAAGCGCGCGCGCCTTGCGGATATACTCGATAGCCGCCTCGAGTTTATTGAGCTTTTTGTAACCCTCCACGACGCTACGATAATGGTTAAGGTTATCCGGCTGCGCCTGAAGTCGAACGAGAGCCTCGTCGATGAGCTTTTGGGTCATTTCGTCTGAGGTGACGATCTTCGAAGCCTGCTCAAGCATGGTCGTTTGCGCCTCATCCTTAAGCTTGTCGCGGAACGAGCCTTTATCCTCCCAGTTACCCTTCTCGGTGGTTTGGGCGATGGCGGCCTTGCGCATGAGCGCGAGAGCATCGCCATCTTGCGGCTTGAGCTTGAGCAATTCGTCGGCTGCGCGCAGGGCGTCCTTCGGACGCTTGGCGGCGTAACAGGCCTCGCCGAATTGCAAAAGCGCCTCGCGATCACTCGGATTGAGTTCGTGGATCGACTCCCAGGCAAACACGACCGTCTCGGGCCAATCGAACGCTTGGGCCGCCTCGGCGAGGAGTTTGAGTGCCGGCACGCTCGCGGGGTCGGCGGCGAGCATCTTCTCGGCATTTTCCAACAGCTTGGCCGGATCCTTCTTGCCGCCGCCAAACAGGAAACCGGCGTTGGTCACCGAGCCAAACGCCTTGGCGAAAAGTTTGGTTTTACCGCCGAGTTGGCGCAACTGGGCAACGCGCTGTAACCGCCTCACGGCCAAGCAGCTGGGGGCGATTTTCAAAACCTGGGCGGTCACCTCCAACACGTACTCAAGATTGCCTCGCTGGAGGGCGATTTGCGAATTTTCGATCTGCTTCTGAACGCGGGGATCGAGCGATAAAACGGTAACTTCAGGCATAGGGGATAACCGAAAAACAACGCCCCCCCGCAGCAGGGGTCAACGCTAGATTGGCGAAGTTAAAGCACGTCCAGATCCGTGGCTGCAGCTCCAGCCAAGCGCGCCAGTCCGGCCTCAACCACCACCGCCGAAGGGCCTTCGACCAACAAGCGCAACTTGGCCTCGGTCCCCGAGAACCGCACCAGG
>CAIPNE010000216.1 GCA_903866355.1 uncultured Gammaproteobacteria bacterium | reverse complement strand
GCCGCTGCGAGCAGCATCACCGTGTGGCCGTCGTGACCACACGCGTGCATCACCCCGGGGTGCTGCGAGCGGTGCGCGAAGTCGTTCATTTCTTGCAGGGGCAAGGCATCCATGTCTGCGCGCAGGCCAACGGAGCGGCCCGGGCTATGTCCTGTAATAGTGGCCACGATGCCGGTACGGCCGAGTCCACGCACGTAGGGAATGTTGCAGACGTCTAATTGTGCCGCGACAAAGTCAGCGGTGAGATGTTCTGCGTAGGCAAGCTCGGGCTGGGCGTGCAAGGTGTGGCGCCAGCGGGAGTGTTCAGCGTGCCGGGCTGCGATGGCGGGAATGATTTTCATGTGGCGACTCCGCTCGGGCTAGGATGCGCTGAGGGTTTGGCGCAGCGAGCGATAAAGTCTGGCGTGCGCGTGGAGCTTAGAGTAACCGAGCGGCGCGCGTTTTGTGCGTGATGCGGGCCGCTGTGAGTTGGGCATACGGGGCGGGAGGTTTTTATTTTGGCGAATCATCAAACGGCTGAACCGGCGAGCGAGCAGGTCCCGCCCAAGGTGTCTTTGGGCGTGGCGCTGCGTTTCTGGCTGCTGCTAGGCTTGATCAGTTTTGGGGGGCCGGCCGGGCAAATCGCCCTGATGCAGGTGGAACTGGTGGACCGACGACGCTGGATCAGCCAACGGCGGTTTACCCAGGCGCTTAATTTTTGTCTGATTCTGCCCGGCCCAGAGGCGCAACAACTGGCCACCTATTTGGGTTGGCTGCTGCACGGCACGCGCGGTGGCGTGTTGGCGGGGGTGCTGTTTGTCTTGCCCTCGTTATTCATTTTGGCGGGGCTGGCTTGGGTTTATCTGGCCTTTGGCGCGCTGCCCATCGTGGCAGGCATTTTTTACGGGATAAAGCCCGCGGTGGTGGCGGTGGTTTGCCAAGCGGTGCAGCGTTTGGCGCGGCGCGCGCTGCGCCACCGAGCGCTGTGGGCGATTGCCGTCGCCGCGTTTGGTGCCGTGTTTTTTCTGCACGTGGGCTTCCCCTGGGTGCTGGCAGGGGCCGCCTTGATTGGGCTGGCGGGGGCACGTCTGGCCCCGGCTGTTTGGGTCGGCAACAGCCATCCCACGGCCGCCGCCGCGCTCATCGATGACCACACGCCACGCTCGGCCCATACCTACTTTAAGTGGGCACGCGCGCTGCGGGTGCTGGCAGTGGGGGCCGCCCTCTGGGCATTCCCCATGGCACTCTTGGTCGCACTGACCGGCTGGACTTCAACCTTTACGCAGATGGCGTGGTTTTTCACCAAGGCCGCGCTGCTGACTTTTGGCGGTGCCTATGCGGTCTTGCCCTACGTCTACCAAAGTGCGGTGGTGAACTACCAATGGGTGACCCCGACCCAGATGATCGATGGTCTGGCGTTGGGTGAAACCACCCCTGGGCCGTTAATCATGGTGGTGGCGTTTGTGGGTTTTGTGGCCGCTTATGTCGAGGGCAGTTTTGGCGTGGACGCACGGCCATTAGCCGGCGCATTCGGCGCGGCGCTGGCGACCTGGTTTACTTTTTTGCCCTCGTTTGTCTTTATTTTGCTGGGTGGGCCACTGGTGGAGTCCAACTTCGAGGCTTGGCAATTCGACGCGCCGCTGGCCGCTATCGCCGCCGCAGTCGTGGGGGTGATGGCCAATCTGGCCGTGTTTTTTGTGGGGCACGTGCTGTGGCCGCACGGCTTGGCGGTGGCCCCCGATTGGACCGCCCTGTTAATCGCCGGCTTAACCTTGCTGGGGCTGTTGCGCTTCAAGCTGCGGGTGACGCATGCGATCGCGGCCAGCGCGCTGTGTGGCTGGGGCGCGCAAGCTTTGGGGCTGGTGGGCCACGGGCTTTAAGCCACGCCCAGCGCCGCCCCCAAGGTGGGACCTAACTCGGTGTGCAGGACTAAATCTGCCAGTGGGTCTTGGGGGGTTGCTTCGCGATTGATGATCACCAGTTTGGCGCCGTTGTTTTTGGCGAGGCGGGGAAAATCGGCCGCCGGAAAAACTACCAATGAGGAGCCCAATACCAGAAACAAATCACAGGCGAGGGTTAGTGCTTGGGCCAGGCGCATGGCGTCTTCGGGCATCGATTGGCCAAAGGAGATGGTGGCGGATTTCACCAGCCCGCCGCATTTCTCACACGTCGGCAAGCGACCTTCCTGCGTAAAAGCCTGGCAAATGGGCGCCAATTCGTAGCGCATGCCGCAATCCAAACACTTGGCATAGGTGGCGTTGCCGTGGAGTTCGATTACCGCGCGTTCGGCAATCCCGGAGCGTTGATGCAAGCCGTCGATGTTTTGGGTAATCACCGCGGGGGCTAGGCCACTCGCCACGAGTGCGGCCACGGCGCGGTGTCCCCGATTGGGTTGCGCTGCCAGCATGTCGCGATCGATTTCAATTTTTCGCCGCCAAGCTTCGCGCCGTTGGTCGGCGCTGGCGACGAAATCTTGGAACTTGATCGGCTGGAGCCGCGACCAAATCCCACCTGGGCTGCGAAAATCGGGGACGCCGGATTCGGTGCTAATCCCGGCTCCCGTAAAGATGGCGATGCGCCGTGCCTGGCGGATGAAGCCGGCCAGCGGCGAGGACGCATCGCGCATTGGGATAGGCCTTAGGCTGGGCTGGCCGCGTGATAGAACTGCCAGATCCACATCAGGCCGATGACGTTTTGCACGGTAAACG
>CAIPNE010000215.1 GCA_903866355.1 uncultured Gammaproteobacteria bacterium | reverse complement strand
GAAGGCCTGATTATCCCGATTTTCTTGTTGTTCTTCGGTAAGTGTCGCCCACACGCCTAGCCCTTCTTTGGCCAGTGCTTGCGCCGCGCCGCCAGGCTTATTGGCCACCTTGGCAAACTCACGCGCAATGACAAAAAACCGCGCGGTCTCAATACTGCCACGGGCGTTCGCGGGCGATTTAACGCCTTTGAGGAGTCTGAGTGCCGCAGCGGTGTCGCCAAGGGATTGCGCCAGATTAATGCGGGCGCCATTGGCATCCGGATCGTTAGGACTCGCTTCCAGAAAATGGCGGGCGGCACGCGCCAACGCTTCACGCGAGGCCAGTGTGGACTTGGACGCCATGCGCCGCGCCCGCGCCACATAGGCCAGCTTGGTCGCGGCTTTCACTACATCGGCTTCCAAATTGGGCGTTTGCAGCAGCTGGTCGGCGAGTTGCGCGGCTTCGTCGTTGAGGTTGCTCTTAAGGCTCGCCACCGCATAGCGATACTTAAAGCGTTCGAAGTGGAGGTCGCTGCCGTGCGGCTCGGCGGCGAAAAACGCTTGGTATTTGCGTACCGCCGGAAACCACTCCTGGTTGCTAAAGGCAAACTCGGCCGCCACCAGCGCGGTGAAAGCGCCTAGGTCCTCGCTGACGATTTCGTTCTGATATTTCAGCACGTCTACCAGCAAGCGCATGTTCATGCCGCCAGCGGCGATCACTGCACGCAGCTTTGCACCGGCTTCACGCGCACCCACTTTGGTTTGCCGTTGTTGTTCCAGCAGCGCGAAAATGGCATCCAGAGCCGGATCCCGCCGCCCAGCGGCAGTGCCCGCAGCCCCACCATCGGCGCCCGGCAGCCCCTTACCCGCCAACATCGCGAGCTCCGCTTCGGCCGCTTTACGCACCGGATGTTGGTCATCAAACGACAGGGCTTTGATCAGACTGTCAAAGATTTTGCGGGCCTGCGTGGGATTGTTTTCGGCGAGCGCCACAAAGCCCAGCCCCAGCCAGCCGCCGTACACCAAACTGGGCTGATAAATTTGCATGGACGCCGCGCGGAAACCGCGTTTGGCGCGCCACAAGAGTTGCAGGCGGTCAGCGGATTGCGTGGGCCGCGCGGCCAAGGTGAGATCGAGCCAAGCGCCCCAAAACGGGAATGCGGTCAGCGCAAAACTCAGGTCTTCCCATTCAGAAGACCGGTACAGAGCCTCTAAGCCAGCCTCGTCACCGCCACCAACCTGCTCTGCGGCCAATAGGCGGTCTTGGCTTTTTTGGCGCATTCCCGCCGCCAATTTGCGCAGCTTTAAGAGGTCGGCATCGGGGGCGTCGTGCTGGCGAACTTCATCCACCAGCGCGCCAAAATTGCGCGCGGTGGCCGCGTAAGTCGGTGTCGGCACCTCGGCCGTTAGCCCGGCTAATAAGATCTGCGCCCGCACGATTGCGGTCTCCTCAGCCAGTGCCACCCCCATCATCAGCCAACCCAATACCCCTAGCAGGGGGTAGCACCAGACGCTGTGCGGGAGCTTTCTCACAGTAAATCCAACAGGGCTTTCATTTCGCGGGCGAACTGATCCCCCATGATGAGGGTGGTGAGGCGGCGGGTGAGCGAGACCTCACCCTCTAGGGTGGCGGCGTCGCCGTTGCCGGCGTCGGCGATATTGCG
>CAIPNE010000214.1 GCA_903866355.1 uncultured Gammaproteobacteria bacterium | reverse complement strand
TTGGGCTTGAGCTTGGAAGGCACGCCGACGTTCACCGGCGGCATGCCCTTTGCCGGCGGCCCGTACAATAATTATGTCCTCCAGGCCACCTGCCGCGCCGCCGAACTACTGCGCCAAGGAGACTCCCGCACGGCATTGATCTCCAGCGTTTCGGGACTCCTGACCAAACAGGGCTTTGGTGTGTGGTCGCGTGATCCCGCACCACAAGGCTACTGCAACGCCGATCTGAGCGCGGCGGTTGCCCGCGAGTGTCCGGCCCTTGAAGTCGCAGAAGCCTTCACCGGGCCTGGGGTCATTGTGGGTCATACCGTGCTCCACGGGCGTGGTCTGGCCCCCCGGGGGGTGGCGCTGCTGGATTTGGAGGATGGGCGCCGTGCGCTGGTCACTACCCAAGACCCATCGGTCCTGGCCAGTTTTGAAACCGAGGAATGGGTGGGCCGGCGAGTATTCAGCGAAGGGCACCAACTGCGACCAGGCCCCGCTTGAGCCGCGTCATTCACGCGCCGGCGCCAAGGTGTGCGAACCCAGCGTAGAGGTTAATCTTGCGCCGAGCCCCTGCTAGCCTACTCACCACGGAGAACTCCATGTCCAGTGCCCATCGTGTCGATTTCGACATTAAAAATCGGGTTGCCGTCATTGCGCTCAACCGCGCACCGGTCAACGCGATCGACCATCCCATGATCGACGCTATCCACGCCGCACTACGGCGTGCTGATGCCGATCCCGACGTCGGCGCCATCATTCTCACCAGCGCCCTGCCCGGCATGTTTTGCGGTGGGATGGACTTGCGCATGGTCGCGGCTGGGGACACCCAGGACCTGCGCAACTTTGTCTATAAGTTTTATCTGGAAACGATGAACATCCAGTACACGTTGACCAAGCCGACGATCGTCGCCATCAATGGCCCGGCGCGCGGCGCCGGCATGACGCTGTCGATCACCAGTGACGTCGTCCTCGCCGCCGACGACATCGACCTCGGTTATCCTGAAATCGACATCGGACTGATTCCCGCCATTCACTATGTGCATCTACCGCGCAATATCAGCCGGCACAAAGCCTTTGAACTGCTTTTCGGTGGCAAACCGATTCCCGCCACCGAAGCGGCGAGCTTAGGCATCATCAATCACGCGGTGCCGCGCGCCGAGCTGCTCGAGCGTGCGCACGCCATGGCGCAGATTTTTGCCGCCAAGTCTCCGGCCATCATGGCGCTGGGCCGCCAGTCCTTCATGCGTGCCAACGATTTGGACTATCGCCGTAACGTGGAAAACCAAATCGAAACGCTGTGCAATGTTTTTAGCACGCCCGATGGGCGTGAGGGGCTGCTGGCTTTTGTCGAGAAACGTGCCCCACATTGGGGCGGCGAAAAATAGTTAGCGCGCGTGCTGGCGGGTCGCTACCGGGAATTTAGTGAGCCCCCTGTGGCCCAAGTAATTAAACGTTGCCACACGGTGTCCCGAGCATTACCGTCGCGTATCGATTACGCGGGCCGGTGAGGCGCGCGCCATTTCACCAGCATGAAATTAACCAATGAACGACATCACAGAACTTAAAGCGTTTCTGACGCATCTCCATGAGAAATATCGCAACCACCATGAAGGCGCGGTGGCGACCTATATCCCGGCGCTGGCCGCGGCCAATCCAGACTACTTTGGCATTAGCATCGCGAGCGTAGATGGCCAGCAATTCTCCGTTGGAGATTGCGATCAGGAATTCACCATCCAGTCCATCTGCAAACCCTTGGCGTTCCTCATGGCGCTAGAGCGCACTGGCCGTGAACACGTATTGCAGCACGTGGGGGTGGAGCCGAGTGGAGAGGCGTTCAACTCGGTAGAGCTGACGGCGCAGCACGGCCGGCCGTTCAACCCTATGGTCAACGCAGGCGCCATTGCGATGGCGGGTCTGATCAAGCAAGAGCCGGTGGAAGCCGGTGTGGCCGCGTTTGTGGCGCGCTTGGGGGATGCCGCAGGTCGCACGTTGAAGATCGACGATATCGTGCGTGCTTCTGAATCCAGCACGGGCAACCGTAATCGGGCCATTGCCTATTTGCTGCGGAATTTCGAAATTATCGATGAACGAGTAGAGGACACCCTGCAGCAGTACTTTGCGCAATGCTCGGTACTGGTGAACACCCGCGACCTCGCGATGATCGGTGCCACGCTCGCCAATATGGGTGAGAACCCGGTCACCCAGAAAGACGTGTTTGATCTGCGCTACATCAAGGACGCCCTGTCGGTGATGTTCACCTGCGGCATGTACGACTTCGCGGGGGAGTGGGCCTACCGAGTCGGTGTGCCCGCCAAAAGCGGGGTCTCCGGGGGCGTACTGGCGGTGATCAATCGCCAGTTGGGAATTGCCGTCTATTCGCCGCGCTTGGACGCCAACGGTAACAGCGCACGCGGGATCAAAGTGTGTATCGACCTAGCTGAAGAGTTCGGTTTGCATGCTTTCGACGTCATGAATTTCGGCTCAAATTTTTTGCGCGCGCTGTGATGAAGGCGCCCCAAAGAGCCAGTTTGGGACGCACCCGTTACGCCGTGAAACGCGGCTGGTAGAGCTCTTCTGGCACCACCTGCGCGTAATGATCGCAAAGCTCCGCAGCACTAAAGGGCGTGTCGCGAAACGTCTCGTGGACTTCCCTTGGCACGCTCCACAACGCCGTTTTGCGTCCATTAAAAGTAATGCACTGACCATTAAAGTGATTGGCGGCATCGCTCGCCAACCACAGCAAACCCTGCGCGACTTCGCTCGGGGATCCAAAGCCGAGTGCGGCGGGAGAAAGTGCCGGCGTGCCGCTAGCGGCCGCCTGCCGCCCCGCGTTATCAAACACCACCTGCGTCATCTCGGTGGCCGCAATCGGCCAAAACGCATTGCAGCGTATGCCATAGCGGGTTAGCTCCAGCACCCAAGTGCGCTGCAGCCCCAACATGCCGGCTTTGGCAGCCGCGTAATTGCTCTGACCAAATCCTCCCGCCAAACCAGAAGAGGAAACAATGTTGATGATCTGCCCGCCGCCCTGCTCTCGCATGGCGATGGCGGCGTATTTGCCGCAGGCCCAAGCACCCCGTAAATGCACGGCGATCACGGCGTCAAAATCTTCTTCACTCATTTTGAACAACGTGCGATCACGCACTTGCCCGGCGTTATTCACTAACACATCGATGCCACCGTAATGCGTCACGCAGGTTTGAATAAGCGTGGCACACACGCTGGCATCGGCCACCGAACCCAACACCGAGGCCACCTCACCGCCAGCTTCGCGCACCAGCCCGACGGTCTCGGCAAGTGCTTCTGGGTCGGTGCCGTTGACCACAACGCGCGCGCCCGCCTTGGCCATTTCCACCGCGGTGGCCCGCCCCAGCCCACGTGAAGAACCGGTAATGACCACCCGTTTACCCTGCAATAACGCCATCGTGTGACTCCTGAATGATATTGATCTAGTGCCTGCTGGAAGGTCTGGCGACAAACGCCGGATCGCGAGTCCGAATCCTTCGTGGCCGCGCGTCCACAAAATTAAATGTCGAGGACACCGGCAATGATACTCGCGCCCCTCTCACACCGACAAAAGCAGGCACTGATCCCAACTGGGATCCAGCGGGCTGCTGCCCGTAATGAGGGTACGGGCTACGCTGACCCAGCGTGCCCGGCCACCACGCCAGCGCCGCAAGAAGCTGTTGTCGGTAGAGCTGCCAAGCGTCGTCGAACACGAGCCGTGGCGCGCCAAACAGCGCAGCGTCGCCGACCACACTGGGGAAACGTCGCCAGCGTGGCGTCGAGTTCGCGGCTCTGTTTATACCGGCCGTGCAGCGTCGCCAGCCGCCGCCACGGGCTCTTGATGGGGTCTTGCGATGAATCGGTGTCGAGCGCGCAAACAAGGCCTCAGGCGCGATGCCCCCAACGTGGCGCACACGGTGTGATAGAAATTGACCTCCGCTTGTACGCCTTCGTTCATGCCCAGCAGGTAGCGACTCGCCAGACTTTGGGTGTCCTGCCAGAACACACTCTCCGGCCGCGCCGCGACAGTCCCGGCGGCGTTCCACACCATCTCGATACGGCGTCGGTTGGATGTGCCATCGACGGACGGGCCTACCAGCGCCCAGCACAGCCGTGAGCCACGCCGGGGTAATCGGCTCGTACGTAGGCGGCATCTCACTTGCCCGCCGCGGGGTGCTAGGCGAACGCTGCTCGGCTTCGAAACGCTGTTTAACCGCCTAGAAACTGCTGGTCATTGCCGCGCCCGTCGAGGTTTTTTTACCCATGGGCCACTAGCGTGCGGGCTTACGAAATTTCAGGATGAATTGATCGGTCTGGCCGCGGATAGCGGGGTCAAACACCCCGCCGGTTAGCGGGTCCTGCGGATTACCTAATAAATCGCTTTCGGCTTCGAGGGTAAAACCTGCCGCCAGCACTTCGCGCCGGACGACTGCCGGATCGATGCGATGGAGTTTGTCGATTTGGGCGTCGGTCGTGCCAGCGGGGGCGCGATGGTCCACCACAAAATAGACCCCACCCGGCCGCAACGCGCGAAAAATAGCCTGATTCATCTGCGCGATGTCGACATGTTGCCAATGCTGGTCGTGATAAAGCTGCACGAAAAATATCAAATCTACCGGGGCATCGAAGGAAATTTCCGCCATGGGCTGGATGCTGCTCGTGACATTCGTGCAGCCGCTCGCTATCAGCGCCGACACCCCCTCCCGAGACTTGGGAAACTTGGTGTCCAACCAGGTGGGATTAAAAGCGAACACCTGACCCTGCGGGCCCACGATGTGGCTGAGCAGGCGGGTGTAGTAGCCGGTACCGGGGCCAATATCTACCACCCGCTGGCCGGCTTGCACGCCCGCTAACGCCAGCAGGCTAGCCGGCTTACGCAGGCTATCGCGCGCACGGTCGGCGGCAGGTCGTGCCGGGTCCGCTAGCGCAGCTGCGATGGGATCGGGCGCGCTGGTCGCGGCGAGCGCCGTGAAGTTAAGCAGCACGGCGAACACGCAAACTAAAAACTTAGGGACGCCCATAGCATTTCCTCCAAGGGTGGACACGCCGAACAGGGGCCGCGACTGGCGGCTTTGCGCCTAGATTGCAGCACGCCTGATGGCGGCTCAACCGCCAGCTAATGCGCGGCGGGTGCGGCGTCCAGAGTGGCAAGCCTAGCCGCGCGGTGTGCATGCCGTCGGCGAGGATTTAAAGGTGCGCTTAAAGCCAATAGAGCCCCAAAACGTACAGCGCCCCCACCGCCAACTGCACCACCGTAATCGGCAAGCCATAGCGCAAAAAGCGCAAAAAGCTGACTGACTGGCCATGATTAGCACAGATGCCCGCCGCGATAATATTGGCCGAGGCGCCAATTAAAGTGGCGTTACCACCCAGCGTGCCGCCAAACATCATGGCGATAAAAACCGGCATGGTAGCGGTTGGCCACGCGGTAAACAGCGTCCCCAGCGCTTCTTCCGGGACTACTTCAGCCGTCACCAGATAGCCCTTGACCAGCACCAGCATGGCCGCCACCACCGGGATATTGGCCAACACGCTGGACATCGCCCCTACCGCTACTAGCAGGCACAGCGCAACCGGCAACAGACGCACGCCAAACCAGCCATAGACGGCATCCGACAGCAATTGCAGTACCCCGGTGTTTGCAACGGCTTCTACCAGAAAAAACATGCACATCAGAAAAATGAGGGTCTTCCAGTCCACGTCGCGCAGCACGGCGTCGACCGGTTCTACCCGCGCGCTATGCAGCACCAGCAGGGCGAGGGAGGCGGCGATAATCGCCACCGCCTGCGGCCGAATCGGCTGGGGCAGGGCCTCACCAAAAATGAACAAGGCCACCATGAGTACTAAAACCAGCAGCGTGCACAGGCAGAAATAAGGCCTTTCGAAGGGCGGCAGCAGCGGCGGATCAGTCGGCAACAGGCGTCGCACCTGCCACACATCGCGCAGCAGCCACGGCGCCAACACCACCACCACTGCCACCTCTAGCAGACCGCCCAAGCTCACCCAATGTAGATACGTTCCGAAGTTCATGCCGATGGCACTACCCACTAAAAAGGTGGCCGGATCGCCCACCAGGGTCAGCAGGCCCGCGGAGTTGCTGAGGATGGCCATCAGCACCAGCGGCCCCACAAAGTCTACTTCTAAGGAGCGCGCCACGCGGATCACAATGGGTGCCAGCAAGATGACCGTGGTGGCATTGGGCAACACGGCGCACAGCGGCACGACCATTAGCGCAATGCCTAAAATGAAGCGCCGACCGCTGCCTCGCGTGAGCCGCAAAAAACGCGCGCCGATTTGGTCAAACAGACCCGTAGGCACCAGCACGCGAGCGACCACCATGCCACCGAACAACAGTGCGATGGCGCCGTTAGCCGTGCCAAAAACATGCACAGCATCCTGACCATTCAGCGCGCCCGCGATCACCAGCGCGCTCACCCCCAGCAGACCGAGCAACGCCATGTCGGCTAAATCGACCGCAATGGCGAGGACCACCACGCCAAAAGTAGCGAGCACAAACAGCGTCTGAAAATCCCACGTCATACAGACATCCTTGGTTACCGGGGCCGTTATTGCAGGGATGGCGCAAAGAGCGCGCCGCCCATCCGCCACGGCCGGTTAAGTCCGCGGGGGAACATCAGTCGCGTGCCACCGCCGAGGTTGCGCTCAAAAATCTCCCCGTAATTGCCACCCGCCGCAATGACGCGCTCAGCCCACCGCGGATCGCCACCCAAGGTCGCGGCGTAGCGGCGCAAGCCAACCAGTAGGGGAGCCGGCGGACCGGCACCCAAAGAGTTGAGGGCGGCACGCTGGTCGATACCTTCGGCTTCGGCAAGGATGAGGACAAATCCGACCCAACGCACCGCACGCTCCCATTCGGCATCGCCTTGGCGCAGCGCAGGCGCTAGTGGTTCGGCCCCTAGCGCTTCAGGCAGCAGGCGGTAGCGATCGTCCTCACCCACCGGCGGGTGGTCCAACGCGGCCAGCGCGACCCCATCGGCGCTCAGGGCGGCGCACTGCTGAGCTTCAAAGGCTACCCGGGCCGCCTCAAAGGACTCTTCCAAGCGCAGTTCGTAGTGGCTGCCACGCGCGCCGAAATAGCTGTCCAGATGCGCCACATGGGTAGAACCCTTGATCGCGCAGATGACTTGGCCGGCCAGCTCGGGAAGGGCCTTAAGAGGGCTGTTTTGGGCCACCAAGACGCGTTGCTCGTCAAACAACAGCGGGCCGGTGAAAACCACCCGCAGCCCACCTTCGCGCGCGAAGGTCCACGTGCTGCTGCCGGCAATCAGATCGACACGTTCTGCCAAGAGCGCAGGAAACCGCTCGAAGCCATTAACCGGAATAATGCGCACCCGCTTGGCATCACCCAAAATTGCCGCCGCCACGGCCCGGCAAATATCCACCTCGAAACCAGCCCACTCACCCTGCGGATTCTGGCTGGCCAGACCCAGAATATTGCGACTGACACCACAGCGCACCTCCCCGCTCGAGCGCACACGTGCCAGCGTTTCGCCCGCCATACTGCCACCGGTGATGCCCAGCGCGCCCAGCAGCAATACCACGAGTCGCCAGCGTGCGCGCCGGTGCGCGGGCACTTTGGGCGGGCGAATATTCGTCGTGCAGGCTATTAATGTGGGTGCTGGCATCGTCTCACTGCTATGGAAAGCGTTAGTCGCCGGCAGCACGCGGGCCACCGTCAACAGTTTGGTCAACCACCCGCGCTGGGCGACGGCCTAGAGTTTGCGCCCCGCCGCGGCCATCGCGCAGGCGGGACTGGACGTCCGGCCAGCGCAGTAGCCGCTGGGCGACCCTGCTGGGTGACCAGCCGTGCCCCTCGAAACCAACCCCGGTTAGCCTAGCAGCTGGCTGGCCATCTAGCGCACGCAGGCGCGCGCGATGTGAGCGCAGCACGTCCGCCTGCACGTCCGGCCTGCACGTGCCGTGCCGTGCCGTGCCGAATAATACGGTTGGCTAGGGCTCAATTGGAACTATCAATTTGGTCGCGCCAAGTCCGCCGCTGGGCGGGGGTGGCACGCGTGGGTTCATGCCACCAACAGCGCCTAGGCTGCCAGCGTTTGCAAGGCAGGGCGAGGCCCAGCGCTGGAGTGGACAGCAGCCCCAAAATACCGTTGACCAAGCGGCCAGGCGCACCACGTATCAGACGCCGCAAAAAATGCGGCTGAGGGTGATTGACACCCATGGCTGGCCCCGTCATGTTCCGCACTGAAGGTAGACTGGGCCGCGTGGGGCCCAACGGCATGGTCTCGCCAAGGCGGGACTTAAGGGATAAACGAATGAGGCAAACTAATGTTGAAAATTTTAAAAATTAAGCCACGAGGGTTGGCTGGGCTCCTCGCGGCGAGCGTCATGACCCTCTCCACAGGCGTTGCGATGGCCTCGCTAAGCGCAACCGACGAGGCGACGCTGCGGAGCAAATTTGCGCTGGCGGACAAAGATCACAACGGTCAGCTCACGCTGGACGAAGCCAAGGCCGGCATGCCAAGAGTGGCGCAGGGATTTTCCCAGATAGATGGCCAAAATAGAGGCTATATCACGCTGGACGAAATCTTGGTTTTTGCGGCGGCACGTTAGGGCCTAGCGGGAGCAGACCCTGCGCGCTGAGCGCGCACCGCAGTCCTTGGCGGGCCTGGCACGGCCGGCGGCCCGCCGAGGAACCTGGAACAGCCCCACCCGTGGTGATGCGTAAAAACTGCCGCAGAAGCGGCGGCGTTGGTTTCTATAGTGCTGCTGTTCGTCGTCAACAGGCGTCCCACCGCTGGCCAGCGCCTTGCGTGCGCGCCGAACTTCGCCTGGGGCGACTAACACGCGAACCATGCATAGTCGCGGCACGAGTGCGCCAGTGGGTGGTACAAGCAAATTTTAGTTTAGAGCCAAACCAAGAGATCCAAGACCCGCGACGCTTACCGTAGTGACGCCAAGCAAAGTTCAAAATGATCGGAAGTCAAAAAAATGCTGATTGAAACACTGGCCAACTCAAACCTTTTATTGGCTTTTCTGGCACTTATCCTCGCCGGCGCCATCGCGGCAGAGGGGGGTGCACGATACGTTCAACGGGTCGCGGTCTCCAACGAGACGCTTGACGATGACCTCATGTCGCAAATTGTGGTGGCGCCAATCCTCGGCTTGTTTGCCTTATTGCTGGCCTTCACTTTTGGCCAGGCCATCGCCCTGCAAGAGGCGCGCGTCGCGGCCATCCTAGGGGCCAAGCAGGCCTCGGCGCAGGTCAAGTCGCAAGCGGCCATGCTGCCAGAGGCGGCCCGCGACCAACTTTTACTGGCGGCGGGGCAATACGATGCCCAGCTTCAACGCCAAATTGGCGGCCAGAGCGAGATCCCCAACGAATTGGCCCATACCCTACAGGCCATGAATAAGATCGTGCTGGCCACCTTAAAGCCCAACACCTCGGACGTGGTGGTGGACCATCTGCTAACCGCCATCGAAAATGTGTTCACCGCGAATAACGCGCTGCAACAGGCAGCGGCCTCGCGCATTCCAAAAATCGTGCTCGCGCTACAGCTGCTGTATTACGTGCTGTCGTTCTTTTTGACGGGCCACCTTGCAGCCAGCAAAAATGCGTACGCGCGGCACCGTTTTGCCACTATCAGCGCCGCCGCGCTGTTCTCTATCCCGTTGTACCTGGTGACCAATCTAGGCCGCCCAGGGCTCCACTCATTGGTCCTAGACCAGCTGCAATAAGCGCTGGCTGCGTGTCGCGTTCCGCCGTGTCAGTGGTGCTACACCCGCTGGCGCAAAACCCGGCGCTGGGTGCGGGACCACTCGCTTGGAGTCAGGCATTTTGGCACGCCCAGCTGCCCGGGTTTCATGCCCCAGAGTGGCGCGATTTTTACCAACAAGCAGCGATGGCTGATTATTCGCGTTGGGATTTTGCGGCGGCAGATTCTGCGCTCATTTTCTTGGCGGTGGTGGCCCATGAGGTGATCGGTGCCATTGCGCTGACGTCCTTTGACGAGCTTGAAGCTTATCGGCATCTGCGGCCATGGTTCGCGGCTTTTATCATTAAGCCGGCGCTGCGGGGACACGGATACGGCACGCAGATCCTTGCGTTAATGGAACGCCAAGCGCGCAGCTATGGCATTCAAACAGTCTATCTTTGGACTGAGGACGCCATGGATTTCTATCGCAAAAATGCTTATTCGGAGCACGCTAAGTTGTCCGTAGGCGGGCGTACCCGGACTATTTTCGAGAAAACCCTAGGCCGCACCTGACCCCGGCCACAACGCCGCCGCGCCCCACTTAAACAGCGAGTAACGCGGTATCACCCTTGGCACGCTCTCGCCGAAACCCGGCACGGGCTTGCGCTACGCGGCGGTGGCACGCTAGCGTAACGAGCCCCATTTGGAGTCTATCGAACCGTGTTTAGCCATTATTTTCCGGCCGCCTTCGCGGCCACCGTCGGGCTTGTGATGTTGCTGGCGATTTTGGGTGGGACCCACATGGCACGCACCCGGCGCGCTCGTGGCATCCTCGACGGCGACGGTGCCAGCAGCGTCGATGGTGCTATTTATGGGATTTTTGGCCTCGTGCTGGCGTTTACGTTTGCCGGGGCGGCTGCGCGCTACGAGGTGCGGCGCGAACTCATTCGCGATGAGACCAATGCCATCGGCACGGCCTATTTGCGCCTAGACCTGCTGCCCAACTTGCGCCAGCCCGCGCTGCGCAACGCCTTCAGTCGCTATGTGGCAGCGCGCCTGGCCGTGTTCGAGGACATCACCAACCGACAGGCCACGGCCAACGCCAAAGCAACAGTGTTGGTCCTGCAGCACGAAATTTGGACACAGGCGGTCGCCGCCGCCGCCGAGGTTTCAGGGCCACAGGCAACGACGCTGCTGCTGCCCGCGCTTAACGAGATGTTCGACATTGCAACGACCCGCGAAGTGGCAACCCAAAACCATCCGCCAACGATCATTTACCTGCTGCTGGGTTTGCTCGCCTGCGCCACGGCGCTCAACGCCGGCTACGCGATTGGCAGCAAAGAGGGGCCGGCGAGTCGCTTGCACATCGCCGGCTTTGTCCTGGCTATCACGCTCATTCTGTATGTCACCGTGGATCTCGAAATGCCGCGTCTGGGCCTGTTTCGAATCTCCGCTGCCGACAACATCCTGCGTGAGCTGGGCGCACAGTTTGCGCAATAAGCGAGCGCGCCGCGCGGTTTAGGCTGGGTTGGGACGGGAGAATATTTGGCCAATCACGGCGGCCCCAGCCCCCGCCGCTCGCAAAGCCACCAGACACTCCTGCAGGCTCCCCGGTGGCACCGCCACCAGCAAACCACCCGAAGTCTGGGGGTCAAAAAGCAAGGCGAAGTCAGCAGCGTGCGCCGCGGTATCAGTCACCGCAATGTGCGCATCCAAAAACTCGTTTTGCGCATGCAACGTACTGCGAATACCTGCCGCCAGCAGCTCGCGAGCGCCCGCTAGCACCGGCAGTTTGGCCAAAGTCAGGCGTGCACCCAAGCCGCCTGAGCGCAACATTTCGCGCAGATGTCCAGCCAGTCCAAAACCGGTGATGTCGGTCATGGCGTGGACGTCCAAATTGGTTAGCGCACGCGCTGCCGGCCCGTTGGTTTGCACCATCTGCGCCAGCGCGGCGTCCACCCAAGCGGGCTTGGCGACACCTCGCATGTCGCCCGCCATGATCACGCCAGTGCCCAACGCTTTGGTGAGAATGAGGACATCGCCGAGGGCGAGGCTATCTTTGGCGCGCAGGCGCTGCGGCTCGATATAGCCGTTAATTGCCAACGCCAATGCCAGCTCCGCACCCTCGCCAGTATGGCCGCCCACTAACTGCGCGCCTTCAGCATTGAGGACCTTGAGCGCACCGGCCATGAGGGTCGCCAGATCGCGCTGCACGAGCGCCGGTGCGGCCAGCGGCAAAGTGACGTATGCCAGCGCCGATTGCGCTTGCGCCCCCATCGCAAACACATCGGACAACGCGTGCGCCGCGACAATTTGCCCAAACACAAAAGGATCGGTCACGAAGCTACGAAAGCCATCGATGGTGTGCACAGCCGCACAATTGGCCGGCAAGGTCGTCACGGCGGCGTCGTCACGCGCGCCCAACCCCAACACGATATCGGCGCGGTTTTGCGCCGGCAATTCGCGCAGGGCGTCGGCCAGTACTTGCGCACCCACCTTGGCACCACAGCCCCCGCAGCGCATGGTGGCCGGTCCCAAGTTCGTCACTTCAGCGGCCAGCGCCGGCGCCAGGCGCTGCGAGGTGCGGTGGGTCATCGCCGGCAGCTGCTGAAACTGCCGCATGAAACGCCGGTCGATAAAATCCTTCCAGCGCCACACCCACTCCCCGCTCACGGCCCACTGGCCACGGGAGGCCACCGCATGGCGGGGTCCGGTGGCAATGATGGCCAGCGCGTCGTGCTGCGGATGATGCGCGCGCAAGCGCTCGCCCACACACGCCCGGCGTAGATTCTCCGCCAGTGGCCGCCCCTGCCGTACGGCATACACCCCAGACTTGGGGCGTGGCGCGCCCTCGACGCTCGCGCAATCACCGGCCGCAAAAACCATCGGATGAGAAACCGAACACAAGGTCGGCGCGACGCGCACGTAGCCGTCGTCCGTCACCGCCAATCCGCAAGCCGCCAACCACGGCGGTGCGGCGGCTGAAGTGGCCCACAGCACCTCGTCCAGCGGCGTGCGCTCACCGTTGGCCGAATACACGGCCGCGGCATCGACCCGCACGATGCGCTGGTGGGTGTGCAGCTGGACGCCCTGCGCCGCGAGGATGGCCGCAAAGCGTGCGCGGGTACGGCGATTGTGTGCAGGCAGGACTTCCGCGGTGGCGGTGAGCAAATGGAATTCCGGGGCGTCGCACGCGCGCCCACTGAGGGCTAGTTCCTGCACCAGGCGCTGCCGCACGGCGAGCACCAGTTCCACGCCGCCGGCCCCGCCGCCCACCACCCCGATCCGCAGCGGACGCGGCGCCGCCAGCACGCGCGACTTCAGCAGTTCCCAGCGGGGGCTAAATTCATCAATGGGTTTCACGGGGGTGAGCCGCGCGAAGCCGTCTTCTACATCGCTCAACGAGGGCGTAATACCGGTATTGATCGACAGCAAGTCGAATGCCAGCGGCGGCCGCTCAGCGCAAAGCACCCGTCCACCGGCCAAATCAAGGCCCGTCACCTCGGCCTGCACAAATCGCGCACCGGCAAAACCCGCCAGCACGCGCAAATCGACATGCATTTCTGGCGCGCTGTAATGCCCCGCAATCAACCCCGGCAGCATGCCGGAATAAGGAGACTCGCTGCGGCGACTGACCAGCGTCAGCCGCACGCCCGGCAACGGCCGCATGCCGAAGCGCTTGAGCACGGTGAGGTGGACATGGCCACCACCAATGAGCACGAGGTCTTTGACGAAGGGCGTGTGTTGCACAGTCATCTAGCGGGGGAATTAGGGCTTGCACTGTAGCGGAGCGCGCGACCCGGCCCAAGTGCCACACCGGCGAAGGCGGAAGGTGCTTGAACGTTGCCGCCTGAACCGGCAGTTAGAAATCAAACGGTAGCGCGGCGGAACGCCGACGGCAGTGCACACCGGGCTTCGCACTGGTCGGCCAAGCCCGTTATCCTTGAGCGTCATTCACCATCTCAAATTTTAGGGGGAGCACACTGATGCCCAAAGCCTATTGGATTAGCGCCTATCACGCCGTTCACGACGAAAACAAACTCGCCGCCTACGCGAAACTCGCGCTGCCGGCAGTGACGGAAGCGGGCGGCAAGTTTCTCGCCCGCGGGGTGGCGGCCAAGGCCTACGAGGCCGGCATTTTGCAGCGCACGGTCATCATTGAGTTCGAGTCGCTGCAAATCGCGATTGCCTGCCATGAC
>CAIPNE010000213.1 GCA_903866355.1 uncultured Gammaproteobacteria bacterium | reverse complement strand
GGAAGAAGGCGTGCTGGAAACGGCCGGTCCTTCACCACAGGAGTGGCGCTTTGGCGGCGACAATCTCCGACGTGCCCGCGTGGCCTTGCGCTTGCAGCAGGATCTGGGCGTGAATCCGGCGGGTGCGGCACTTATTCTTCAACTCATGCAAGAAATCGACGCCCTACGCTCGCGGCTGCATGCGCTGGGTGAGTACTGATCCCTACGCCGCAAAAATCGTTGAGGCGCAGTGATATTAGCCCAGCGATTGTGTTTCATTAAACGGGCTTAAGCGGGCGAACCCGGCTAGCCGGCGGGGCCGCGCGCAGGCTAAAACCTGGGGCGGTGGGGCCGGTTTTCCCGAGGCAGATAACACCACGGCCATCGGGCCTGATCTTCGGCCAGACTGAACGAGATGCCGCCTGAGTGTTGTGTGCCTGCTCTTTGGGTTGTCCAGCCATTTAGCCTCCAGCAGGGGGAGGTCGGGCACTCAACCGTCCGACCCTCGGCTTTCTGTGGTGGAGCCGAGTACGCACTAAGACCCTAACGCCCTTTAGGAAGCCCCAGTTTGCCTTTGTGAGCGACCAGCGGTCCCTCAGCGCGCTGTCGACCACTCAAGGGACGCTGGGAGCTATCCGTCGGTTGTTTCGAACGGTATTCCCGGGCAATAACCGTCGCTGGCGCGGCTGGCCCTGGCGGTCGGAGAAAGGAGAAATGGTGGGCCCGCTCGGACTCGAACCGAGGACCAAGGGATTATGAGTCCCCTGCTCTAACCGACTGAGCTACAGGCCCGTATTTTTTAGCGTTTGAACACCGCGCCGCAGCTTATGCGGCGCGGGCCAAGTTACCTAGTCGAGGAAGGTTCGCAGACGTTCAGAACGCGAAGGGTGGCGCAGTTTGCGCAGGGCCTTGGCTTCTATCTGGCGAATTCGCTCACGCGTGACGTCGAACTGCTTGCCCACTTCCTCTAGCGTGTGGTCAGTGTTCATGTCGATCCCGAAGCGCATACGCAAGACTTTGGCTTCGCGCGGCGTGAGCCCCTCTAATACCTCGCGCGTGGCACGACACAGACCTTCAAAGGTGGCTGAGTCGACCGGCGCTTGAATATTGGCGTCCTCGATGAAATCGCCTAAGTGGGAATCTTCATCATCCCCGATAGGCGTCTCCATGGAGATCGGCTCTTTCGCAATTTTTAGCACCTTGCGGATTTTGTCTTCCGGCATTTCCATGCGCTGGGAGAGTTCTTCGGGCGTCGGTTCGCGCCCCTTCTCCTGCAAGATTTTGCGCGACACGCGATAGAGCTTATTGATGGTCTCAATAATGTGCACGGGAATTCGAATGGTGCGGGCCTGGTCAGCAATGGACCGGGTAATCGCTTGCCGAATCCACCAAGTAGCGTAGGTAGAAAATTTATAACCGCGGCGATATTCAAATTTATCGACCGCCTTCATCAGGCCAATATTGCCTTCTTGGATGAGGTCGAGGAACAGCAGGCCGCGATTGGTGTACTTCTTGGCGATGGAAATAACCAAACGCAGATTGGCCTCCACCATTTCTTTCTTAGCACGCCGCGCTTTCGCTTCGCCGGTCGACATCCGGCGGTTGATTTCTTTAATTTCCGCCAGCGTGACGCCCGCGCCTTCGGCAATTTTTGCCAAGGCCTCTAGGGCACTGTCGATCTCGGGCGCGCGATCTTTAACGGCAGCGAGATAAGGTTTTTTCTTACGGCTAAGCGTCTTGAGCCAAGTCGCGTCCAGTTCAGCATCGCCAAAAACTTCTAGAAAATCTTTGCGGGGCATTTGGCACTGCCGCAAGCAGATTTCCTGAATGGCCCGCTCGTTGATGCGGATTTCTTTGACCACCCGACGCACGATATCGCCCAACTGCTCCGAGACCCGGGGCAGGAGTTTGAATTCTAGGAATTTTTCCTGAAGCTCCTTACGAGCTTCGTCTGTCTTGGCGTGGCCACGGCCATTTTTCTTGGCGGCCGCCTGCACTTTTTTGTACAGCCGGCGGTATTCCTCAAAACGCAGCTTTACTTCTTCCGGGTCGAGCTGGTTAGGAATGGGATCGGCTTCTTCGCCGGTGTCTTCGCCATCTTCGGTGCCAGCGACGGCCTCGGCTTCGACCGGTAGAACCAGTTCTTCGCGGGGCTCTGGGGCTTCTTCATGCAGGTTGATGAAGCCGCTGATCAGTTCCGAGATTTTAATTTCGCCGCGGTCGGATTGGTCGTAGCGAAAGAGGAATTGGTCGCAGACGGCCGGGAAATCGGTCATTGCGGAGAGCACTTGGTTCAGGCCTTCCTCAATGCGCTTGGCGATTTTGATTTCGCCCTCGCGGGTCAGGAGGTCAACCGTGCCCATTTCGCGCATGTACATGCGCACGGGATCGGTGGTGCGGCCAAATTCGGTGTCGACCGCCGCAATGGCAGCCGCGGCTTCTTCTGCCGCTTCTTCATCGACATCGTTTTCGTTGAGCAAAAGGGTGTCGGTGTCAGGTGCCGTTTCATGCACCATGATGCCCATTTCGTTCATCATGTTGATGATGTCTTCGATCTGTTCGGGATCGACGATGTCATCAGGGAGGTGATCATTCACCTCGTGATAGGTCAGAAAACCCTGTTCTTTGCCCTTGGCAATGAGCCGTTTGAGCTGCGATTGCTCGTCATTGGATTCCAAGTCTTCAGCGGGGGGATGTCCATTAGCCATGGTAAAAAGTCTACCTCTGGTCTGCCGTCGAAAGTTGAATGTCACCCTTACACACCACCATGCTGGAGGGCCTTTGGCTGACTTGGAGTCGGGCGCGGCGTCGAAGTTTCGACCGGTCGGGCAAAATGACTCGCGATATTAGCCCAATCCGTTCCATTCCGCAGCCCCGCTGTCAGCTTAAACGCCCGGCGCGCCCGGCAGTTCGTGGTCGACCCCGCTTAATCTGGATTTTTCACTCACCAAACGCCGATAGCGTTGGCGCTGACGTTGTTTCAGCAGTTGTTCGATGGCGCCGCTGAATTCTGCTTCCCATTGCGTTTCGTCGAGCAACATCGGTAAGCCCATCACCTCTTCCAGTAGCGGCCATAGTGGGCTATCCCGCAGGCTTTCTAGCAAGGTCCCAACCTGCGCGGAAGGATTCGCCGTCAGGCGCTCCAACAAGGTGAATAGCAGGGCGGCTTCGTCGTTGAGAGCGACGTCGATGGCCGGTAGATCCCGCGCCAGCGGGGCGAGGCTTGGCTGGTGAACCAATAAACTGATGGCGCGGCGCAACAGTGAAGGAACGCGGCCTGCCTGCGGTGTCGCCCGTGATGGCAACGCCCGTGGGGGCGACGGGTTGGCGGGGGGCGAAAAAGACTGTGCTTGGCCCATTTGCACGCGGGTTTGCGCTATTTTCTCGAGATGCTGAATGAGCAGTTGGCGGAACGGGCCAACGGGCACCTTCCCAATGAGAGGACGCGCCAGTGCGATGAGCTGAGCACGACCGTCGAGGCTGCTGGTGTCTGCGCGGGCCGCTAGTTGGTCGAACAGAAAAGTTGATAACGGGGTGATGTGCTCCGGTGATTCAAACCGCGCCGCGCCTTCGCTGCGCACGAGGCTGTCCGGATCTTGTCCCTGCGGCAGAAACAGAAAGCCGGCTTTGCGGCCCTCCAGTAGCAAGGGGAGCACCGTTTCCAAGGCCCGCCACGCGGCGCGGCGACCGGCATTATCGCCATCGAAGCAGAACACAATTTCCGTAACATGCCGGAAGATCAACTCCAATTGTTCCCCGGTGGTCGCCGTGCCGAGGGTCGCCACGGCGTTGTTCACGCGATGCTGGGCGAGTGCCACGACGTCCATATAACCTTCCACCACGAGCACGCGCTCGGGTCGATGGCCATGTTTCAGCACGTAATGCAGCCCGTAGAGCTCCTGGCGCTTGCGAAAAATTGGGGTTTCGGGCGAATTGAGGTACTTGGGTTCGCCTTGATCGATGATGCGGCCACCCAAGCCGACGCAGCGTCCCCGACGGTCGAGGATGGGAAAAATGATGCGGTCACGAAAGCGATCGTAAAACGTCCCGTTGTCGCGCGGCACAGCCAGACCGGCGTCCACCAGTTGCGCCCTACGTGCGGCGTCCACACCCAGCTGATTGACCAAAGTCTCCCAGCCAGCGGGGGCGTACCCGAGCCCAAAGGTCTTCGCCACCGCGCCCGTGAGGCCTCGTCTCTTGAGGTATTCCACGGCCCGTTCTTTGGTGGGGTGTTCGCGCAGCAGGCGTGCATAACACGCCTGTGCGGCCGTCATTAATTCGTAGAGCGGGGTGTAGTTAGCGGTGGGGGTCGGACCTTCGCTTTCATACTGCACCGCGAGGTGCAGACCACCGGCCAGATCTTCCACGGCTTCTACAAAACCGAGGCTGTCGTGATTCATCAGAAAGCCGATGGCCGATCCGTGCGCGCCGCAGCCAAAGCAATGATAGAACTGCTTCTCTGGGCTGACGGTAAACGAGGGGGTTTTTTCGTTATGAAATGGGCAGAGGCCTTGGAAGTCTCGGCCTGCCTTCTTTAACGTGACGGTGCGGCCCACGACCTCCACGATATCCGCCCGGGAGAGCAGATCATCTATAAAGGATTGAGCAATTTTTCCCGCCAAGTCAGCACCTCTGAGACTGCACTATGCGCCTCACCGGGCTAGATTCTACCGTGCAAACGGCGAGCGGCGTTGGGATTCACCCTGCCGGGTCGGTGGCCAAAGGCCGGCGCGAAATCAGCCGCCGAGGTGCTGTTTTACCTTGGCACTGACGAGGCTCAGGTCGGCACGACCCATGAGCTGGGGGCGCAGCGCGTTCATCACTTTGCCCATGTCTTTGAGGGTGACCGCGGCTACCGTTTGCAGCGCCGCTGCAACGAGGGCGTCGATTTCGGCTTCGTCGAGCGGCGTCGGCAGGTATTGTTCGACAATGGCGAGTTCAGCGCGTTCTTTGGCCGCCAGGTCCACACGCCCGGCACCCTCAAACTGCGCGATGGACTCGCGACGCTGGTTGGTCATTTTGGTGAGGATAGCGATGACGTGGGTGTCATCTACCTCCAGCCGGGTGTCGATTTCCTGCTGTTTTAGCGCAGCCATCATGAATCGCAATGTGATGAGGCGAGTTTTCTCGCCCCCCTTCATTGCGGAGGTGATGTCAGCGCTAAGGCGTTCTTTTAGGCCACAAGCCATGTGCGTGATGCATTGACGGAGCGGGTCCGTCGTTAGCGCCGGCTAGTAGTTGCGGACGCGCCGCGCCAGTTGGCGGGAGGCCTTTTTCTGCCATCGCTTTACGGCTGCTGCAGCTTTACGCTTGCGCTCTTGCGTGGGCTTCTCGTAGAACTCACGCTTGTGAACTTCGGCGAGAACGCCGGCTTTCTCACAGGAGCGTTTAAAGCGGCGCATGGCCACATCGAAGGGTTCGTTTTCGCGGACTCGGACTGAAGGCATGGAGACGTCTTCTCGCAGGTTGGGCTTTAGGCTATTGATCCAGACCCGAAACTTTAACGAGCACAGCCACGAATGTCTATCGGCAAACCAAATTCATCTTCTTTCATGGTGCTCGGCATCGAAACCTCTTGTGACGAAACGGGGGTTGCGCTCTACGATTTAGAGCGCGGACTGCTGGCCCACGAGCTATTTAGTCAGGTCGACATGCACCGTGTGTATGGCGGCGTGGTGCCGGAGTTGGCCTCGCGCGACCACGTGCGTCGCGTTGTGCCGCTCACCCGGGCGGTGCTGCGAGCGGCCGGGGTGACGCTGCCGGAACTCTCGGGCATTGCCTACACCGCAGGCCCAGGGCTTATTGGCGCGTTGTTGGTGGGGGCGGGGGTTGCGCAGGGACTGGCGGTGGGCTTGGGGTTGCCCGCCATCGGCGTCCACCATATGGAAGCCCATTTGTTGGCCCCACAACTTGAGCCTAATCCCCCGGCTTTTCCGTTTTTGGCGTTGCTAGTGTCTGGTGGACACACGCTCTTGGTGGATGTGGAGGGGCTAGGGCGATATCGCGTGCTCGGCGAATCGCTGGACGACGCGGCTGGCGAGGCTTTCGACAAGACCGCCAAGCTGCTGGGCCTAAACTATCCCGGGGGGCCGGCCGTGGAAGTGCTGGCGCGGCGCGGTGATCCGGGACGTTTCCGTTTTCCGCGACCCATGACCGACCGTCCGGGCCTCGATTTCAGCTTCAGTGGTCTCAAAACCTATGCCGCAAACACCGTGCGCGCACACGCCGATGATCCGGGTGCTGGGGCCGATATCGCGCGGGCGTTCTCGGACGCCGTGGTCGATACGTTCGTCATTAAATGCCGGCGTGCGTTAAAACAAACCGGACGAGCCACGCTAGTCGTGGCGGGGGGGGTGAGCGCCAATCGTGCGCTGCGCGCCGGTTTGGACACGCTGGGCCAAGCGCTAGCCGTGCGGGTGTGTTACCCGGCGCTAGAGTTCTGTACCGATAATGGCGCGATGGTGGCCTACGCGGGCTGCTTGCGTCTGGCGGCCGGCGCGCGCGACGACAGTGCGTTTGCGGTGAGGCCGCGCTGGTCGTTAGAGGAATTAGTGGCGCCTGCGTGAGCCTCAGACTTTGGGCTTGCCTATGCGGCTTTCAGTGCCGGCTATTAGACGGCTGATATTTGCCCGATGACGCCAAAAAATGGCGCTCGCCATGATCACCAGCGCCCCAGTGATGGCGCCCGGTAGTCCTAGCGCGAGGCCGACCAAGGGTGCGGCCGCCGTGGCCAGCAGTGCGGCCAGCGAGGAGTAGCGAAAAATCGCCGCGGTGGTCAGCCATATTGCGCAGAAGGCCGCCCCCATGAGTGGGGCAAGGGCGAACAGTACGCCGGTAAAAGTGGCCACGCCCTTACCACCACGAAACCCGAAAAATACGGGAAACAAATGCCCCAAAAACGCGGCGCAAGCGCAGCCGCCCACCACCCACGGCACGAGATCAAAGTGTTTGGCCAAGAGCACCGGCACCACGCCGTTGGCGATATCGCCCAGCAGCGTGGCCGCCGCCGCGGCCTTCCCCGCACTGCGCAGTACATTGGTGGCGCCGGGGTTGCCTGAGCCCGATTCGCGTGGGTCTGGCGCGCCGATGACACGGCAGATCAGGACCGCCGATGACAGCGACCCCACCAGATAACTTGCCAACACTAGGCCTAAGGATAAAAGCATTTGGACTCGCAAAATTGATAATGGCCGGCCTACTGTCGGCATTCATCGTTATACTTCCGAACACTACACAAGCCAATTGCGGCGACCTAGGGAACCGGCGATGGATATTGTTTTCCTACACGGATTGCGCGTCGATACCGTGATCGGCATTTGGGACTGGGAACGCCAGTTCAAGCAAACTTTGGTGCTCGATCTAGACCTTGGCACCGACATCACGCCGGCTGCGCGTAGCGATTCCATCCACGACACGCTGGACTACAAAGCGGTGTCCAAACGCGTGGCGTACTTGGTGGAAAACGGCGGGTTTTTATTGGTGGAAGCGCTGGCAGAAAACATCACCAGCACGTTGTTTGCCGAGTTCGCCGTGAGCTGGATACGGCTACGGATCAACAAGAAATCTGCGCTGCGCCAAGTGCGCGACGTGGGCATTCTGATTGAGCGGACGCGCCCTACCGCATGACCCAAATCTATCTCAGTCTCGGCAGCAATGTGAACCCCCGCGAGAACCTGCACGCCGCACTCATCGCTCTGCGTAGCGCTTACGGGCCGCTCCGCTGCTCGGCCATTTATTGCACGCCGGCGGTGGGTTTTGCCGGTCACGATTTTCTAAATTTCGTGGTCGGTTGTAACACCTCGGTGCCACCGAGGGTGGTGCTGGATGAACTGCGCCAGATTGAAGCCCGGCACGGCCGCCACCGCGGCGAAGCGCGGTTTGCCGATCGCACGCTGGATGTCGATTTACTGACTTACGGCGATCAGATCAGCAGCACGCCACCCCTGCCGCGCGCCGACATTGAGGCGTATGACTTTGTGTTGGGTCCACTCGCGGAAATCGCCGGCAACGAGTGGCATCCGGTGCTACGCCAAACCTACGCTGAACTGTGGGCGCTCATGAGCCTGCATAAAGCCCCTTTGGTGCGGGTCGACGCGGCCACCGAACAGGCAATTTTCGAGACCCTGCAACCCAACCCAAGAGGCTTGATATGACCCTTACCCGCGCGCACTCGACGGGTCTGGTTGGCGTGTGCTTGGTGTTGGCCGTGCTGCTCAATGTTGGGGGCTGCGCTTCGGCCAAAAACCGGGCGGATGACCAACGCAATATGGCCTTAACCAAGGCCACTGAGAACTACCGAAAACTGATCCGCTGGGGCTATTTTGAGGAAGCCAGCCGGTACTTCAAAGCACGCAACGACGAACTGCCCGCGCCCGACTTAGCCACTTTCGCGCCTTGGACCGTCACCGGCTACGACATGGGTGAGGTCCGACTGGGCGACACCGCCAACGAAGCGCGCATCCTCGCGCGCATCGATTTTTACCGGAAGGACACCCGCATTGTGTCCAGCGTGCGGGACGAGCAACTCTGGTGGTATGACACCACCCAAAAAAGCTGGTTTTTGGGCACGCCAATGCCAGATTTCGCGAAGGCGGCCCAACCGTCGCGGTAGTTAACCCTTGACGCTCCGTCCACCGTCTACGGCAATGGTTTGCCCGGTCACGAAGGCGGCGCCAATGAGGTAGAGCACCGCCTCGGCGATGTCTTGTGGTTCGCCGCGGCGACCCAGTGGGGTACGGGTAAGCAAGCGATTTTGCTCCGTCAAATCACCTTCCTCTGGCCACAAAATAGCGCCCGGCGCGACCGCATTGACGCGGATTGTCGGTGCCAATTCTTGGGCCAACGCGCGGGTAAGGCCAGCCAACCCCGCCTTGGCCGCGCAGTAGAGCGGGAAACCCGCTTTAGAGCGCTCAGCGTAGATGTCTGTGAGGTTGACGATGGTGCCACCCGCTTGGTCCAACCAAGGCAGTGCTGCCTGACTCAACAAGAAGGGTGCTCGCAGGTTGATGTCGAAGATATCGGCCCAATCTGCCGCGCTCGCCTGCGCGACAGGGGTGGCGCGAAAGACCGCGGCGTTGTTAACCAAGCCGTCCAAGCGCCCCCAGTGCGCTGCGGCGGCAGCTATCAGCGGGGCAATGGCCGACGCATCGCCCAAGTCGGCGCGTAGCGCGAGCGCCGTGTTGGCGCGTTGTTGGTTGAGTTGTTTCACCAACGCCTGCGCGGCGTGCTGCGAGTGATGGTGGTGAATCACCACGCAATAACCTGCCGCGTGCAGGGTTCGGGCAATTTGCGCGCCTAGTCGTTGCGCGGCCCCAGTGACGAGAATGACTTTATGCATACTCACAACTACGATTTAACGCCACCTTCCGATCAGTCGGAACATGAGGATAGCGAGTGGAAGTGCCAAGGAGATTACCCGATCCAACTCAGGATGAGATAGCTGCCAGTGCGGCGTTATGCGCGCAGATTGCCAGGGAAGTCAGTGCGCTAGGCGGCTTTATGCCCTTTGAGCGTTTTATGGAAATGGCTTTGTTTGAGCCGCCCTACGGCTATTACGTCGGCGGGGCACACAAGTTCGGCGCAGCAGGCGATTTCCTCACCGCGCCAGAAATTTCACCGTTGTTTGGACGTGCGGTGGCGGCGCAGTGTGTCGCCGCGCAGGTTTATGGCCGCACCATTGTGGAATTTGGCGGTGGCAGTGGCCGACTCGCCGCCAGCGTGTTGGAGGAACTGGCCCGTTGCGGTGCGCTGCCGGCACGCTACCTCATCGTGGAGTTAAGCCCCGAAGTGCGCGCCCGCCAACGCGCGTTGCTGGCCCAACTGCCTTGCGCCAGCACCGTGCAAATCGACTGGTTACGTGGTCCGCCGGCGGAGCCGGTAGACGGCATTGTGCTGGCCAATGAAATTCTGGATGCCTTGCCCACCACGGTCTTTCGGGTCGGCGAGCGCGGTTATCTGGAGCGCGGGATAGGCGTGGGTGAGGCCGGGCAACTGGCGTGGCGCGAGCGTCCGGCACCCGCACAACTGGCGGCACAACTGGCCGTTACGCTGGCCGAACAGGCTTTGCCGGCGGGTCACTGCGGCGAAATTAATTTGCGCCAGCCTTTGTGGATTGCTGACCTTGCGCGTTTTCTGCGGCGTGGGGTGGCGCTGTTGTTTGATTATGGCGGCCCGCGCGCCGAGATTTATCACCCGGTACGCGAGGTCGGCACGCTGCGCTGTTATTGGCGTCACCGTTTACATGACGACCCGTTATGGTTGCCGGGTCTGCAAGATTTAACCGCGTCGGTAGATTTTACGGCGGCGGCGGAATCAGCGCTTGAGGCGGGATTCCACCTCGCGGGCTACGCCACGCAGGCGAGCTTTTTGCTGGCCAATGGGATCGAGCGCTTACTCGCCGAAGCCATGGCCCGCGACCCCACGGCGGCGGTCAAACTCGCCGCGCAGGCCAAACAGTTGTTGCTGCCCACTGAAATGGGGACGACCTGTAAGGTGTTGGCGTTGGGGATCGGCGTAGAGCCTGAGTTGACGGGGTTTTCGCTGCGCGATGAACGTCATCGCTTGTAAGCCAATGGCTCGGATCCGAGCGCTAAGATCGACTCAAAAAAATGTGGGAGTACTTTTTATGCGAGCCCTCACCGTTATGTTCTTGGCGCTCTGGACTCTGTGCGGGGTAGCCGCCCAACCCGCTGGCGGCGCACCCACTGTGCCGTCCCCAACCTTGGCACAGGCGACTTTTGCCGGTGGGTGTTTCTGGTGCATGGAACCGCCCTATGAAAAAGAGGTCGGCGTGCTGGCGGTGGTTTCTGGATATACGGGCGGCACGCAAAAAAATCCCAGCTATGCCGCCGTTTCCAACGGCGCGACCGGCCACGCTGAGGCGGTGCAGGTGACCTACGATGCGTCAAAAATAAGCTATGCGCGCTTGTTGG
>CAIPNE010000212.1 GCA_903866355.1 uncultured Gammaproteobacteria bacterium | reverse complement strand
CGGCCAACAGGGCGGCGGCTTCGCGTCGTTGAGTTGCCGGGGATTGGGTTTTCCGTCGGTACTGCACCATCACGGCGCCACCCCGTAAGGCGGCATCAACCTGTGTTACCAGTTCTTCTAGGGTTTGTTGCAGGTCGAGCGTAATGGCGTACAGGCCACCCGCGGGCAAAATTTTGCGCATTCGCTGCTTACTCGCTGGGTCGGCTGGGGAGAAATTGCGCGCTACCGGTGTCCACCGCGTGTGCGAGGGAACGCCAAGTGTAGGACAGTGCGTGTGCCACGGCGGTGGGGACGCTTTCGCCTCGAGCCAAGAACGCCGCCGCGGCCGTGGTGAGCGTACAGCCGGAGCCGTGAAATACGCCGCGTAGACGCGGCCAATGATAGACAGCAAAGAGTTCGTCGGCCTGGTGAAGCCGGTGGGTAATACGGTTGCCTGGCTCATCTGCACCGGTCGTGAGTACCCAACCCAGTGAGGACCCCGCACGCACTTGCGGGGTGCCGTCATTGTCGAATAAGCGGCGTGCTTCACCAAGATTCGGCGTGCTGAGTAGGGTTAGCGGCAAGAGGCGCTCGCGTATGGCCATTGCCATACTCGAATCTGAGAGCGGTCCACCTGCACTGGCGCCAAGCACCGGATCAAGGATGATTGGGGTGCCCACAGGTAGCATCGCCAGAATGTTGAGAACTGCCTCCAGCACGCCTAGGGTTGGGATCAAACCCAGCTTGCAGGCGGCCGGTGGGCTGAGGTCTTGGAGTAGCCAGGCGGCTTGCTCCTCGAGGAATTCGGGGTCGGTGGGCAGTTTGGCCTTGACCCCACGCGTGTTTTGAATTGTAAGACAGGTAATCAAGCTTGCCGCGCGACAACCTAGCGCCGCAGCGGTTTCGAGGTCAGCTTGAACCCCCGCGCCGCTGGGGTCGTGTCCGGCGATGACGAGTAGGACGGGACGTCGTTCAAGGTGTGGTTCCAGCGGGTGTTCCATCGACTAGAATTTCTCTCTGGCCAACAAGGTGCGCAGGGATTGAAAGGGATTAGGCATGTTTAGACGTTATATCTGCTTGATTTGCGGGCTTATTTACGATGAGGCGGCTGGTTTGCCGGCGGACGGTATTGCGCCAGGGACTCGCTTTGCCGATCTGCCCCTGAACTGGACTTGCCCAGACTGCGGCGCGCGTCGCGATGATTTTGAATTGCTACCCCTCTAGCAGGAGGTCACGCCGGTTTGATGATGGCCAGAATGATCACCGCGACGAGAATCAGCACTGGAAACTCGTTGAGCCAGCGATAAAAAACATGGCCTCGCTGATTTAAGTCGCGCGCGAAAATCTTCACCAAGGAGCCAAGATAGACGTGATAAACCAACAACACGGCCACCAGCAGGAGCTTTATCTGCAGCCAGGGCGTTCGCAACAGCCACTCGCTTCCCATTAGCCACATCATTGCCCCGCCAAACAGGATGGTCAGCACGGCGCCGGGCGTCATGATGCCGCGATACAGTTTGCGTTCCATGACTTTGAATCGCTCTCGGCCAGGCTCTTCGTGCGTCAGCGTGTGGTAGACAAACAGACGCGGCAGATAAAAAAGGCCTGCGAACCAAGCCACCATCGAAATAACGTGGAGGGCCTTAAGCCAAAGGTACATGTGCGGTTCCGTTGTCTGGATGGGGCCTTGGTGTTACGCCTGAGTGTCGACACCTGCCTCAGCGCAAAGTCTGCAGCGTAATTTAGCGTTATGGGGTGACGGATGACAGGGGTGGTGGTTGCGTGGGCCCGCTGCTTCTCGATTTTTTGCGACTAGGCTGCCGGCGCAGCAGGGCAGTCATTCCCCATTTAGGGACGAACCCGCGGTGGGATCCTGACGGTGCTGGGTTGCGTTGGTTGTGCGGATCGGCGGCGTTGGTCTGGCGTGTCTTGGTAGCACGCCACGCGCAGGTGGCGAGCCGGCCAGCTGTCAAACCCTCGGCCCATTATCTGATTGGACACGCAGGGACTTGTAATGAAGCGTCGAATGGGGACATGCTTCCCCATCTCCAATGTAAGCCTTCACCGGGATCCGTTTAAGACTATGTTCGGCAAAAAGAAACGCTCGCCTTCGCGCATCGACTCTCTCGTGGGGCATCAAACGGTTCTCACTGGCGATATCTCGTTCAGCGGGGGTTTGCACATCAACGGAGCCGTCAACGGCAACGTATCAGCACAGCAAGACGCGCAGGCAACCCTGACGGTTAGCGAGCAGGGTTCTATTCAAGGTGAAGTCCGGGTGCCGCGGATCATCATGAATGGGACGGTAAAAGGGGATGTTTACGCGAGTGAGCACATTGAACTCGCTGCCCAAGCTCGGGTAGAGGGCGATGTGCACTACAAATTGATTGAAATGGCGATGGGTGCAGAGGTCAATGGCAAGCTGGTTCGCCTGCCGGACCCCCATCGACCGCCGTTGGCCCTCAGCCACAACCCGGTGCATTCCGACGCTGAAGACGTCTAAATGGCCCAACCCGTAGATTTGGAATCAGGAAAGCAGCTATGACCATTCAAGAAGAATTTCCCGCAGCCCTTAATTTCTCCGACGCCGCCGCCCACAAGGTGAAGGAACTGATTGACGAAGAAGGCGACCAATCGCTGATGCTTCGCGTGTTTATTTCGGGCGGCGGATGCTCAGGTTTTCAGTACGGATTTACCTTTGATCAAACCGAAGGCGACGGCGACATCGTCGTTGAAAACCTCGGCGTGAAACTGCTCGTAGATCCCATGAGTATCCAGTACCTAATGGGTGCTGAAATCGACTACAGCGAAGGCTTAGAGGGTGCCCAGTTCGTCATTCGTAACCCGAATGCGAGCACAACCTGCGGTTGCGGATCTTCTTTTTCCGTCTAAATCCTGTGCCCGTGCGTTCAGGCGGGCGCGTAAATCCCGCCCAGCACGAGCGCACGCTGTGCTCCAGTCACGCTGGGAATATTGCCCGGCTCTCCGCCTAGCCGGCGTGCCGCGAGCCACGCGAAGGCGCAGGCTTCTACCGCCGATGCCGGCAGGCCGAGTGCATCTGTCGACTGCACTGACGCACCGGGCAACAGCGCCCCCAGCAACTCCATCAAAAAACCATTTTTCGCCCCGCCACCACACACCGCTAAACGCCGACAGGCCGGCAGGTGCTGCTCGATGGCCTCGGCGATGCTGCGCGCTGTCACATGTGCCAGCGTTGCTTGAACGTCGCACGGTTCCAATTGGGGTCGCGTGGCGTTGGGTAATCGGTGGCGCAGCCAGTCCAGATTGAAATAATCGCGTCCGGATGATTTGGGAGCGGGTTGCCGAAAATATTTGTCGTCTAGACAGGCCATGAGAAGCTCGGCGTCGGGGGTCCCCGAACGCCCCCAACTGCCGTCCTGGTCAAAGGATTCGTGGCGATGCCGGCGGATCCACAGATCCAGCAATGTATTGCCTGGGCCCGTGTCGAAGCCCAACACCGGTGCGGACTGCGGGAACAGCGTGACGTTGGCAATGCCGCCGATATTCAAAACTGCCAAGCCGCTGTCGCCCCCACCCCATGCGAATTGGTGAAACGCCGGCACGAGTGGCGCACCTTGCCCGTGGGCGGCGATGTCTTTGGAGCGAAAATCGGCGACAGTCACGATGCCCGTAGCATAAGCGATGCACGAAGGGTCGCCGATTTGCAAACTAAAAGGTGGGTTTGCCTGTGGTTTATGCAATAGCGTTTGCCCGTGACTGCCGATGGCGATCACCTCTGCCGGGCTAATCCCAGACGAACTCAGGAGCGCAAGTGCTGCCTGCGCAAACGCTTGTCCCACTTGGACATTGAGGCTGCCGAAGCTCTCGAGCGTCAGGGTTTCTTGTCTGACCGCATCTTCCAGCGCCTCTCGAAGCTCATCAGGGTAGGCCGTTTCGGCGAATGCCAGCAATGTTATGCCATCGTGGGTCAGACGGACTAATGCCGCATCCACGCCGTCCATACTGGTGCCAGAAATCAACCCAAGGTAAAGCCCGTTACGCACAATGTGTCGGACGGGGGTTAGCGCGAACGCCGCGAGGTTGCGTTGGGCTCAGCCGCGGTAGCCACGGTACGGGTGTCGGAAGCTTTGCCGTTGTCCATCGCAACCAGCGCGTCGATCAGGGTGCCGGTTTGATGGCGGAAATCGGCAAAATAGCGCTTTTCCATTGGCATCGAGTGCGGCAATTTTACGGTCAACGGGTCAACGTGGACGCCGCCGATTCGGAACTCATAATGCAGATGCGGGCCTGTCGCCAGACCACTTTTTCCAACATAACCCAGCAATTGCCCTTGCTTGACCGCCTCGCCTCTGGACAATCCAGCAGCAAACTTGAGCATGTGGCCATACAGAGTGCTATAGCGATCGCCATGTTGCAGCACGAGGGCGTTGCCATAGCCATTTTGAACGCCGAGAAAGTCTATTTTACCGTTTGCGACAGCCCGAATTGGAGTGCCCATCGGTGCGGCGTAGTCGACTCCTTTGTGGGCTCTTATGCGATTGAGGATCGGGTGTCGGCGGGCTAGATTGAAACGCGAGCTAATCTTGGTGAAATTGAGCGGCGCGAGCAGAAATGCTTTTTTCAACGCTTCCCCACGTTCGCTGAAGTAGCCATCTACCCCGTCGCTATTTTTGTAATGGAATGCACGCACTACGCGTCCGCCGTTGACGAACTCTGCCGCAATAATTTTGCCGTTCGCCACTTTCTCCCCATCCCGGAAGATTTCCTCAAAAACGATTTTGAAGCGATCTCCTCGTTTGATATCGCGGACAAAGTCTACGTCCCAGCCGAAGAGATCGGCGAAATCCATGATCACTCGTTCAGGCAGCCCCGCCGCTTGCCCGTCTAAAAACAGGGATCGCGTGATGACCCCCGAGGCCTGCGCGCGCCGCACTTCTGGTTTGACGCTCTCTAAGGTGACCTTGAAGCCTTTACCCTCGCGAGTGGCGACTAAAGTGTTGAAGTGGTCCACGCGATACGCGATGGCCGAGAGTGCGCCATCTTCCGTGCGGTAGTAGATCGGCTCGCCGACAGTCAAAGCCTTGAGAATAGATGCAGCTTTTGAATCCGCAAGGATTGCGGCCATGTCGCTAGGCGCGAAGTCCAGCCTGCTAAAAATCTCAGAAAGCGTGTCGCGAGCACGGATAGAGGTTCTCTGCCAACCCGCTAGCCTTCCCTCGCCCGCAACGGGCGCCCCGGAAACTGCCGAGCCAGCGCGTGGTACGCGAGGCTCAAAAGGCAGCCTAGGCCCGTCGCTCGACGACTGTGTGTTCGAGTTTCCAGCGCCAATACGTAGCCCCAACCGCTCGTTCGCTGCGTGGGGAATCTCTGGTGATGAGGGCGTTGAACGAACCGAAAACGCTCCCCGGAGCGCAAAAACTCCGAGCCATAGCACCACTACTGCGAACAGCGCGCTAACCGCCCGGACGCGCCACCGGCGGCCGATTGTCCGGTCCGCTCGTGCCAGCGATGTCGGCGCGTAAATGATTGTTCGTTCGTAATTCAAGGGGCGTCCCCATCGAGTCTCCCCAGAATAGTAGAGCATTCAGCGCAGTTGGGCTGCATCAACTTGCGCGAGTCAGCCCGCTACCGTCCTAGGCATGACCCTCGCCAGCAGATTTGCCCCGCGCCGCAACCCTCGCTTCCCACGTGATGAATGCCCGTTATCGGCTGCACGAAACTGCCGATATAAGTGTTCCAGCACAGCCTGTTTATGGTCGAATTATGAAAAATCAGTCTGTGTGTTAGGCTGAAAATCAACCGTTTTAGACATCAAGGGAGAGTCATGACGCCATCTTTAGAACTGCTATGCCGAGGCGCTGCCGAAATTATTCCACGTGAAGAATTCGTCCAGCGGGTGAGCAGCGGTCAGTCGCTGCGGGTGAAAGCCGGTTTCGACCCTACTGCGCCCGACATCCATTTGGGCCATACGGTCTTGTTGACGAAGCTGCGGCAATTTCAAGACCAAGGTCATCAGGTTCTTTTCTTGGTGGGCGATTTCACTGCTCGAATTGGCGATCCAACTGGGAAAAACGCGACTCGTCCCGCGCTTTCTGAGGCCGAAATCGACGCCAACGCCCGCACCTATTGTGACCAAGCTTTCAAGATTCTAAATCCCGAACTCACGCAGATAGTGTTCAACGCATCGTGGCTGAACCCGATGTCCGCCGCGGAACTGGTGCGTTTAGCGGCGAATTATACGGTTGCAAGAATGCTGGAGCGGGACGACTTTAAACGGCGCTACGCGAACGAGCAGTCAATCGCGATCCACGAGTTTCTCTATCCACTTCTCCAAGGTTATGACTCGGTCCACCTGAAAGCCGACGTCGAGATTGGCGGAACGGACCAGAAGTTCAACCTGTTGGTCGGTCGCCACCTCCAAGAGAGCTATGGGCAACGACCCCAGGTGATCATGACCATGCCTCTATTAGAGGGCCGTGATGGCGTCCAGAAAATGTCCAAATCCCTAAACAACTACATCGGCATCTCTGAGCCTCCTGACTCCATGTTTGGCAAGCTCATGTCGATCTCCGACGAACTCATGTGGCGGTATTTCGAGCTGCTGAGCCTGCGACCAAGCTTGGACATCGCCGCCTTGCAAAGGCGCCAGGCTGAAGGCCGAAATCCTCGAGACACCAAATTCGAACTCGCCCATGAAATCGTTGCCCGTTTCCATGGGTTTCCAGCAGCCGAGCGGGCGCACCAAGACTTTGTGGCTCGTTTCTCCTCGCGGGAAGTCCCGAATCCGGATGCTGAGGCGTTTCTTGTCTGTGCTGCTGACGAACAACTCCTAACGCATGCCCTTCTGCACTTAGGCTTCGCCGTAAGCGTCTCCGAAGCTCGCCGTCTAATGGCCCAAGGTGCTGTTCGAATCAATAGCGAACGGGTGCAGGACCCGTTGTCTAGCGTCGCGGCGCCAGGTCGCCACCTTATTGAAGTCGGCAAGCGCAAGGTTTCCTGGCTAACGCTGACGCGGGCTTAGAGCCCCTCCCTACCGTCATCCGCCACTCCACCCAGCACGCCTCACCTACCCAGGATTCCCCGCCGTCAGACGACTTTAAAATAAATTGAAAAAGAGTGTTGACCAGCCCGTTTTATTCGGTATACTTCCGCTCCTCAGTCAGCAACAACCGCTGACGGTTCTTTAAAAAAACAACTGACAAAGCAATTTGTGTGGGCACTAACGCCCTTCGACATTCGGTCGAAAATTG
>CAIPNE010000211.1 GCA_903866355.1 uncultured Gammaproteobacteria bacterium | reverse complement strand
TAGCGTCCTTGCGCCGCAGCGCGGCCCGCATCACTGGTGCCAGTAACGCCGTGCGACCTGCCGCCAACGCGTGACCTCAATGCCCTCCGGCGCGACTTCAATGCGCAGCGCACCGTCCCGGCGGGTATCTAGAATTTCGGCGCCTACCGCCATATACCGCGCCAAAACCTGCGGCGAGGGCATGCCGAAACGGTTCAGATGGCCTACCGAAAATACCGCAAAGTTAGGCCGTACGGCGGCGACAAACGCGGCGGTAGAAGAGGTCTTGCTGCCGTGATGAGGCACGACGAGAACCGCCGCCGCTAAAGCCGTGGGTTGCTGTAACAAACGACGCTCGGCCGGGGCTTCAATGTCGCCCGTGAGCAACACGCGTTGCGCGCCCGTGGCGACTTGCAGCACGCAGGAAGCGTTATTTTCACCCAGCGCCGTGCCCCCGGTTGAATCTGGGTGCAGCAGGGTAAAGACCACCCCATCCCAGACCCAACGCTGCCCCGCACGGCAGCGATCGACTGCCACCGGCCACAAGTGTGGTGGGCTCAGCGTCAACACACCCACGGGTAAAGCTTGCAGCAAAGCGGGCAGTCCACCGGCATGGTCGCTATCGGCGTGGCTCACGATGAGGCGATCGATACGAGGCGCGCCGATGGTGCGTAAGAACGGCAACACAATGTCAGCGCCCGCGTCGCGGCCAGTAAAAGTTCGCGGACCGGTATCGAACACCAACACGTGCGCGTGTGTTTGTACCACCACCGCCAGTCCCTGCCCCACATCCAGCACGTTAACGATAACCCGGCCGTCCGCGGGGCGCGGCGCGGGTACCAGCGCGAGGCTGGCGACCAATAACAGAGCAAACCACCCGCGCTGCCGTCCCAATGGGAGCAGCCAAAGCAACAAGCCCACGCTGACTAACGCCGCCACCGCAGTGCCGGGAGATTGCGTGAGCATCACGGCCGGGCCGTGTTCGGCCAACCATTCCAAGCCCATCCAAACCCACCGCCACAGCCAAGCCGCAAGATGCCAACTGCCCGTGGCGAGGGCTGGCCCAGCCGGGTTCAACACAATGCCCAGCAACACGAGAGGCACTACCCCAAAAGTCACCACCGGGACCGCCAGCGCATTGGCGATGGGCGAAGTCCACGACACGCTGGGGATGACGAGCGCCAACAACGGTGCTAACGCCAGCGCCAACCAAAGGTGGACGCCGAGCCAGCGCTCGAGCGGACCACTGCGGCGCAAGACAATGGTGACGACCACCAGCACGCCCATCGCGCCAAAAGTCAGCCAACAACTGGCCGTGAGAACGGCTAGGGGGTCGGCCAGCAGCACGCAGGCCAGCGCCAACAACAGCCCGTCCGTATCCATCAGCGCGTGTCCAGACCAACGTCGCGCAAACAAGCACGCCAACATCAATACCGAGCGCTGGGTGGGCACCGTAAATCCCGCTAGCAGGGCGTACAGCAACGCCGCCAGATAGCCCAGTAAAAGCGCTGCATGGGGGGCCGGTAGGCGGCGCGCGAGCGGCGGCACCAAACCCACTATCCGGCGGGTCAACCAATAGACAAACAACGCCACCATGGACACGTGCAGGCCCGAAATGGACACCATGTGGGTGGTACCGGTGTCGCGCAGGACTTGCCATTGGCGCGGCGTCATTTGTGCCCGCTCGCCGACCGCCAACGCCCGCAAGATACCAGCCTCTTCCGGGTTGCTCACCGCCTGCCCAATGGCAGCGGCGATGCTGGCGCGTGCGGCATCGAGATGCCAGTGGGTGTGGGCTGCCTGACACTGGTTAGCCGGGTGCGCGATGACCTGACCCAAGCCATCGATACCCGAGGCGAAAAGCCAACCTTCATAGTCAAAACTGCCGGGGTTACGCGTGCCCCGAGGCACTCGCGCCCGCACGTACAGTTCGCAGGTCGAGCCCGCGGTGGGTGTGAGGCTGTTGCCGTAGAGGCTCAGACTCAGGCGCTGCGGGCCCACGACCCGCCGCACGCCGGCGCTGAGCGTGTGGACTTTGATGTTGAAATGAGACCCTGCGGGTGACACCGTCGGCAGTCCCGTGATTTGACCACTGACGTGCAGCACGGCGCCGTCGAAGGCCAACGGCAACCGATCATCAAGGCCAAGCTGGCCTCGCCATAGCGCCCAGCACACCCCAAATAGCGCGGCCGCGAGCACCCGGCGGCGGCTCGCCTGCGCAAGCAAACACCCGCCACACAGCGCGGCGAGCCAACCGCTGGTCGGTAGGCTGGGGAGCAATTGCACGCCGATGACACCGGCGATGAACGCACTGATGCTGGTCCGCATAGATCATCCTTGATGGCTGCGGCGAAAAAATCCCGAGGCTTCCGTGGCATTTCATGCCATCCTCGGCGGGAGAGCTATCATAGGCTTTCCCTTCCTAAAGTAACTGAGGACGATAAGCTCGCCGCCTCCGCGCCGCTCGCTGCTAAGACCTATGGATTTTCGTCGCTACCTCCAAGCGCGCCTCCCCCAACGCGCAGACCTCCACTCCAAGGGATGGATGAAGTGGGCCAGTCGATACTTGAACGACCCCAAGCTGTGGCATTTCGGACGCCGTGGGGTATCCAAGGCGGCGGGGTTTGGCCTGCTGGTCGCCTTCTGCCCCATTCCCGTTCACATGATGATTATCGTGCCGCTCGCCATTTTCCAGCGCTTAAACTTACCGGTACTGGTGGCCGCCGTGTGGGTAAACAACCCCATTACGATTGTGCCGATCTTCTACTTAGCCTACCGGGTCGGCCTCGCCCTCACCGGTGACCCGCCCACCGGCCACGTCGCACTGACGTTCTCCGGGAACTGGCACCAGTTGCAGCAGGCGCTAGCCGAGATTTGGTGGCCGTTATTCTTGGGCTCGGCCATTTGTGGGGTGGTGGTGGGGCTGCTGACATTTATCGTCGTTAACACCCTGTGGCGGCTTAGCATCGTGCGGCGCCGGCGCACTCGCCGGGAGCAGGTCCAAGTCGACTAATGGGCCAGCGGGCCTCTTTCGACCAAGCAACCATCGACGAGTTCGATGGTGCGATCCATCCGCCGTGCGATCGCCAAATCGTGAGTCACTAACACCAGCGCGGTGCCAACCTCGTGCTTGAGGGCCAACATGGCGTCCAGCGTGATGGCCGCGGTGCTGCTATCCAAATTACCGGTCGGTTCGTCGGCCAGCACGCACAGGGGCTGCATCACCAACGCACGAGCGATCGCCACCCGCTGACGTTCACCCCCGGATAACTCCGCCGGCCGATGGTGCAAGCGTGCCCCCAGCCCAATCTGGGTGAGCATCGCACTCGCCCGATCGCGTGCTTGCGGCACTCGCCCGCCACCAATCAGCACCGGCAGCGCAACATTCTCTAGGGCAGAAAATTCCGGTAAAAGATGATGGAACTGGTAGACGAAACCCAGCCGCTGGTTCCGGGCCAAGCCACGTTGTTGCTCGTTTAGCGTGGCCAAATCTTCATCCAGCAGCAGCACCTGACCGCTGGTCGGTAACTCCAAAC
>CAIPNE010000210.1 GCA_903866355.1 uncultured Gammaproteobacteria bacterium | reverse complement strand
TGCACAGATTGCAATATTTGCGAAGTTGCCTGCTCGCTGGTGCACTCCCCCGACGGCGTGGTGAACCCCTTATTAGCCCGCCTGCATATTGATCACTCGCCGCAGGTTGGCCGCAAAATTGTCCATCCTTTTGCGTTTGTGGCGGACATCTGCCACCACTGCGGCAACCCCCCACCCTGCGCCGAGGTGTGTCCGGTCGATGCTTTTTATTACGACCCGGCCACGAACGTCGCCATCATCGCGCAAGACAAATGTATTCAGTGTATGGAATGCGTGCCGGGCTGCCCGTTCGACGTCGTCTTCGTCGCACCCGACGGCGAGCTGCTGAAATGCGACCTCTGCGGGGGCGAACCCGCCTGTGTCGAGGCCTGCGCCACCCGTCCAGAAATGTCTAACGCCGGCAAACAGTACATCCGCGCACCCGTGCTGTTTCACACCGACACGGCGGGGTATCGTGAGGTCCTGCAAGGCAAGCCCGAAGCGCGCGACGAAGTAGGCATGATGCAGGCCATGCTCAAAGCGGGCACCGTTAGCAGCGCCGCTTAAACAACGCCACACAACACGCAAAAAAAACCGACAGGGAAATGCCAATGGAAAGCCGATTGCTCCGCGTGGATCTCACCAACGGCGAATGCAGCGTCGAGGCCGTGCCACACGCGATGTTCGAACGCTGGATCGGCGGGTCCGGTATCAATAACTGGATCATGTGGGAACATTTTTTGACCCACGACATCAACTGCGACCCGCGCGGGCCAGACAACATCTTCGTGTTCGGCGTGGGTCCGCTCGCTGGCACCGGTTCAGGCAGCGGCATCAAGGGTCGGATTACCTTCAAAAGCCCCTGCTACGGTATTTTTGGGGACTCCGCCGCCGGCGGCAAATTCCCCTACATGGTGCGGTTTGCGGGCTTTGACTACATCGCCATCACCGGTCGGGCACCCCGCCCGGTCTATCTCTACCTGTGCGATGGCGAAGTGGAAATCCGCGACGCCGCACACTTATGGGGGAAGAACAGCGCCGAGGCACACAACGCGCTGCGCCACGAACTCGGCGATTACCCCTCGGCCGCCCACACCTTGACCATCGGTCAAGCGGGCGAACATCAGGTGGGCATCGCCGCGGTGGTGTCAGACGCCTCACGCATCCATGCCCGTGGGGGCGGCGGCTGCGTGTTGGGATCCAAAAATCTCAAAGCGATTGCGGTGCAGGGCAGCGGCGGCATTCGGGTAGAAAATCCTCGCGGCCTGCTCGCTTGGTCACGAGATTTTCGGCAGAAAATCGACCAAAACGAAGCCATTTATGGCTTCAAGCGCCGTGGCACTTTGGGCGCGGTGGAAATGTATCAACACATCGGCAGCCATTTCTGGCGGAACAATCAGGGCAATATGTTCCGGGGCGAAGAAGTGCGCTCCGATAACTGGGTCAAGAAGTACCACAAGTACTCGGAAGTCTGCTCCGCAGACTGCTATATCGCCTGCGATGGCCGTTACAAAATTGACGGCACCGAGTCCGAAAAAGCCAAAAAATACGTGGGGGAGACTTTCCGTCGGCCCGAATACCTCACCACCGGCAGTGCGAGGCGCCGTCGTGGTGCATGTGCCAATGCATGGCAAGCGATGTTGGCCC
>CAIPNE010000209.1 GCA_903866355.1 uncultured Gammaproteobacteria bacterium | reverse complement strand
TTGTCGGTGCCGGCGGAGGGCAGCGTGCATTGGCGCGCTCAGCCGTTGCCCGCCGCCCGCGAAGCATTGCACCGTGATCTGCTGTATCTGGGTCACCTGCCCGCGGTGACGGGCTTCCTGAGCGCTGCCGAAAACCTCGACTACCTGCGCCGCTTGGCCGGCGCGCCCAGTCGTTGCAGCATCGATGCGGCACTGCAACGGGTGGGCCTGCCCATCAACGACCCTACCTCCGCGCAGCGACTCTCGGCCGGCCAACGCCAGCGGCTGGCCCTCGCCCGCTTTTTGCTGGTGCGGGCACCGTTATGGATTATGGACGAACCGCTCACGGCGCTAGATGCCGCCGGCCGTGCCACCGTTGACGACATGCTGATCGAGCACGCGGGGCACGGCGGCATTGCCGTGGTGTGCACGCATCAGGCGCTCCACCTGCCGGCCGCGCTCTTGCACGCTTTTCAGCTCGCTGAACTATCACCCCAATGAGCGCACTTGCGGCCACCACCGCCGTCTTGCACCGGGATCTGCGCCGCGGCTGGCGTCGCCGTGGTGATGTGGCGCAGCCGCTGATTTTTTTTGCGCTGGTGGTCTATCTCTTTCCCATCGCCATCGGCCCGCTGCCCGAAACGTTGCGCACCCTGCTCCCGGCCATCCTGTGGGTGGCCGCGGTGCTCGCCACCATCCTGACCCTACCCGAGGTATTTGCTGCGGATCACGCCGATGGCAGCTTAGAGTTGCTCGTGACCAGTCCTCATCCGCTCGCCCTGCTGGTGCTAGGCAAGATTGCCGCACACTGGTGCACCGGCGCGGTCCCACTGATGGTCATGAGCGCAGCTTTGGGCACCCTGCTGGGTTTAGACGCCGCCACACTCGCGGCCATTGTGGGCGGCATGGCGTTGGGCACACCCCTGTTGGCGCTCGTGGGCAGCCTCGCCAGTGCGCTCACCGTAGGCTTGCGCGGCGGCACCATGTTGCTAGCGCTCATCACGCTTCCCTTGTACATTCCAGTACTGATTTTTGGCACCTTGGCCGCCCGTAATGCCGCCTTAGGTCTACCCGTAGCAGCGGAGATGTTTTTCTTGGCCGGTTTGTCGGTGCTCGCATTGACCCTCACACCTTTCGCCATTGCCGCCGCACTCCGCGCACGACTCGGCTGAGAACGACGAGCACCCCACGCACACCATTCATGTTCAAGCGCTTTCACCCTTACGCCTCTCCCAAACACTTTCATCGCTTGGCCCAGCGCTTGAGCCCGTGGTTATTTGGACTGAGCGCCGTGCTCTTTGCTGCCGGGCTGACGGGCGGCTTGGTACTTGCCCCGGCGGATTACCAGCAAGGCGAGAGTTTTCGCATCATTTATCTCCACGTCCCCAGTGCGTGGATGTCCATGTTTGTCTATTTAGTGATGGCCTCTGCCGGCGCGGCAGGGCTCATTTGGAAGGTCAAACTGGGCGATATCATCGCCCGCGCCTGCGCGCCGCTGGGTGCCTCATTTACTTTTCTAGCCCTCGCCACCGGCTCACTGTGGGGTAAACCCATGTGGGGGACCTGGTGGGTCTGGGACGCGCGGCTAACCTCAGAACTGATCCTGCTGTTTCTGTATCTGGGTTACCTGGCGCTGCAAAGTGCTATCGAAGACCGCCGCGCGGCGGCCCGCGCAGGTGCCGTGCTGGCCATCGTCGGGGTAGTCAATATTCCCATCATTCATTACTCCGTGGTGTGGTGGAGCACCCTGCATCAGGGGGCGACGGTGAGTAAATTCGACGCGCCCTCAATGGCCACCTCCATGCTGATTCCACTGCTGCTCATGGCGTTAGCGTTCAAGGCCTATTTTCTTGCCGTCCTCATGGTGCGCGCACGCTGCGAGATTCTGGCATTTGAACAACACACGGCCTGGTTGCGGGCCGAGCTCAGCGACGAGCGCACCTCATGAAACACCTGCAGGAATTTCTGGCGATGGGCGGCTACGCGGTCTACGTCTGGAGCGCTTATGGGCTGGGGCTGGTGATATTGGTGTGGAATGTGGTTGCGCCGCGACGCCGCGAGCGGCAACTGCGCGCGGCACTCGCGACGCGCCCCACTCGCCGCCCTCAGCCATGACGCCACGCCGCAAACGCATGGTGGTCATTGGCCTGCTGGTCGTGGGCATGGGCCTCGCCACGGCGCTTATTTTGCGGGCGTTCAATCAAAATCTCATGTATTTCTACAGCACCAGCGACACCGTCGCCGGCAAAGCCCCTGCCGGGCGCGATTTTCGTATCGGTGGTTTGGTGGTCAAGGAAAGTCTGCAGCGCGAACCAGACGGTTTGACCGTTCGTTTTACGCTCACCGACCTCCACCAGACGGTGGACGTCAGCTATACCGGCATCCTGCCCGATCTGTTTCGGGAAGGTCAGGGGATCGTCGCCAACGGCCAATTAGGGCGCGATGGCGTGTTTGTTGCGCGCGAAGTGCTGGCCAAGCACGATGAAAACTATATGCCGCCCGAAGTAGCCGCAGCGCTGGCCCAAGCCAAAGCCAACGCGCCGCCCAACAAGAAGGTCCCATGATTGCCGAACTTGGTCTGTTCTTCCTAACCCTAGCCCTGGCCTTAGCGCTGGTCCAAGCGGTGTTCCCCGTGATCGGTCTGGCCCGCGGGCAGGAAATTTGGCTAGCCTACGTCAGCCCCGCAGCCCGCGCCCAGTTTGGGTGTTTGCTGGCAGCCTTCGCCGCCCTCATTCACGCGTTTCTCACCAACGATTTCACCCTGGCTTACGTCGCGCACAATTCCAACTCGGCGCTGCCGTGGCTGTACCGGGTCTCGGCCGTGTGGGGGGCGCACGAGGGATCATTACTGCTGTGGGCCCTCATCCTCGCCGGCTGGACTTGGGCCGTAAGCCTGCGTACGAACCGCCTACCTGCCGATATCGGCGCGCTGGTGATCGGCGTTATGGGTGCGGTCAGCGTGGCGTTTCTGCTGTTCATGCTGTTTACCTCCAACCCTTTCTTGCGCGGCCTACCCGCACCGCTCGACGGTGCGGACCTCAACCCGCTACTGCAAGACCCCGGTTTGATTATCCATCCGCCCATTCTCTACATGGGCTATGTGGGCCTTTCGGTGCCTTTTGCGTTTGCTATCGCGGCCCTGATACGCGGCCGCTTGACCCCGGGATGGGCGCGCTGGGTGCGGCCTTGGGCGCTCGCGGCGTGGGTCTTCCTCACGGTGGGCATCGCACTGGGTAGTTGGTGGGCGTATTACGAATTGGGCTGGGGCGGTTGGTGGTTTTGGGATCCAGTGGAAAATGCTTCGTTCATGCCTTGGCTGTTGGGGACCGCCCTGATCCATTCCTTGGCCGTGACCGACAAACGCGGCAGCTTCAAAAGCTGGACCGTGCTGCTGGCCATCGGTGCGTTTTCACTCAGCCTGCTGGGGACTTTTCTGGTGCGCTCCGGGGTGCTGACCTCGGTCCATGCGTTTGCAACGGATCCCGAACGCGGCATTTTCGTTTTAGCTATTTTGGGGGTGGCCGTCGGGGGCTCCTTGGCGCTGTATGCCTGGCGCGGTCCGAGCCTGCTGGCCGGTGCTCAATACTCACCGGTCTCCCGGGAAACCTTTCTGCTAGCCAATTCGTTGCTGTTGGCCGTGGCAACCGCCACGATTGCGCTCGGCACGCTCTACCCACTGGTGCTCGATGCCTTGGATCTCGGCAAGATTTCGGTGGGGCCGCCCTACTTCAATCTGGTGTTTGGCCTGATGATGGCCCCGCTCGCCGTAGCACTAGGACTGGGCCAATTTTCCCACTGGCGCGCCGATACACTCGCCCGACTCTGGCAACGCACGCGTTTGGTGGCCGGTGCAGCACTCGTGCTGGGACTGGTGACGACGGCGGTCATTGATGGCCCGCAGCGAATCTCGGCGGGCGTCGGTTTAGCGCTCGCGGGTTGGATAGTCGCGACCTCCGTGCACGGCCTGTGGGCGCGTTGTGCAGGACGTGCCTCGTGGCGCGCCGCGTTGGCGGTGTTGCCCGGCTCGGTATACGGGCAAAGTCTTGCCCACATGGGCTTCGCCGTTGCGATCGCTGGGGTGTGCCTGACCACCGCGCTGAGCGTTGATCGCCACGTACGGATGGCGCCGGGCGATCGAATTCCGTTAGCCACTTACGAATTTCGCTTCGAGACGCTGCGCGAAATCATCGGCCCCAATTACAAAGCGACCGAAGCCCGCTTTACGGTCTGGCGTGAGGGCCGCCAAGTGGCAGAACTCTACCCGCAAAAACGCCTCTACAACGTGCGCGCAATGCCGATGACCGAAGCTGACATTTTGCCTAAGCTCTCGGGCGACTTGTACATTTCCCTCGGTGAATCGCTGGATGGGCAGGCTTGGAGCGTGCGTATCAGTCACAAGGCCTATGTCCGCTGCATTTGGTTGGGGGCGCTGATGATGGCCGGAGGTGGGCTGCTCGCCCTGTGTGACCGGCGTTACCGGCAAACCGTGGCCGTCCCTGCTCTCCCCCTCACGGCCACCGGCGCCTAAGCGCATGCGTTTTATCCTGCCGCTCGCGATTTTTGTGGTGCTGATCGCCGTGCTCACCATCGGTCTGAAGCTCGATCCGCGCTACGTGCCCTCGCCACTCATTGACCATCCGGCACCCGAGTTCAGCCTCTCAACCTTGAGCGATGAGGCCAAAATTCTCAGCAAAGCCGACCTGCTCGGACGGCCGCTGCTGCTCAATGTGTGGGCTTCGTGGTGTAGCGCGTGCCGCGTGGAGCATCCACAGCTGCTGGCGTTGGCGGCCAACGCGGAGGTGGAAATCATCGGTCTGAACTATAAAGACACCCGCGCAGATGCCCTCGCCACCCTCACCCAGTTGGGCAATCCCTATCGCACCACCCTGTTTGACCCGGACGGTAAACTGGGGCTAGACCTCGGCGTTTACGGCGTGCCAGAAACCTTCGTGCTCGACCGTCGGGGTGTCATCCGCTTCAAGCAGGTGGGGCCACTCACGCCCGAGGCTTGGCGCGAGAAAATTCAGCCGCTGCTGGCCCAATTGGCGGGGGAAAAACCCTGATGAAAACCGTGCTGGGCGTATTCTTGCTGTGGAGCGTGGCCTTAGGCGCCGCCGCGGCGGATACGCCGTTCCAGTTCGCAGACGCAACGCTCGCCGCCAGATACCAGCATCTGGCGACGGAGTTGCGCTGTCTGGTTTGCCAAAATCAGTCCTTGGCCGATTCCCACGCGGACCTAGCGCAAGACCTGCGCAATGAGGTCTATCGTTTATTGAACACCGGCCGCAGCGATCAGGAAATCGTTGATTTCTTGGTTGCCCGTTACGGTAAGTTTGTCTTATACCGCCCGCCGGTCTCACCGCTCACTGGCTTGTTGTGGTTTGGTCCGGCGCTGTTGCTCGGGCTGGCCGGTTGGGTGTGGTGGCGCATTGGCCGCAGAGCCGAGGCCCAAGCGCCCAGTGAGGCCGAAGTGGCCGCCATGTTGGCTTTGACCCAACGCGACAGCACGCCACCATGACGCTGTGGTGGATCATCGCCACGCTGCTCCTGTGCGTCGTCACCTATATCGCACTCAGTGGTGCGCGACTGCGCGCAGCACCTGCCGAGACGGCAGCTCAGATCTACGGCGCACGCCATGCGGAACTACTGCAGGATTTTGCCCAAGGCAGCCTTAGCGCCGAGGCGCGCACGGCGATCGAGACGGAACTCGCCCGCAATGCGCTGCGCGAAGTACCCCCGCAAGCCCAGCACCCGCAGCGTTCTCAAGGCCGGCTGCTCGCGCTCGGCGCGCTGGCTGTCATCGTCAGCGTAGTGGCCGTGCCGGTTTATCTGCGGCTGGGCATGCCGGAACTGACCACCGGGGCGGCGCCTATCGCGGCCAGTGCGGGCACCCGGCCATCCATTAGCGAAATGACGGCGCAACTCCAACAAAGAATTGTGCTAGCACCCCAAGATCCCGAACCGCGCCTGTGGTTAGCCCGCCTGTATGTCTCCACTGAACGCTATCCCGACGCCGTGGAACAATACACGGCCGTGTTGAAAATGGTGGGCGAAGACCCCGCCGTCTTGGTGCAGTACGCCGACACCCTCGCGATGATCAATGGTGGACGGCTGACCGGCCCCCCTGCGGCGTTGATCCAACGCGCGCTGCAGGCCGCGCCAGAACACCCCACCGCGCTGTGGTTGGCGGGTTTGGCTGCCAGGGAAGCCGGGAACGGTGCGCAGGCATTGGGCTACCTGCAACGGGCCCGCGTAGCGAGCGTGGCAGCGCATCAACCCACCACCGAACTCGACGCGCAAATCGCGGCCCTCGCCGCAGAGTTGCCGACTGCGGCTAATTCCGGCGCCGCTAATTCCGCCGCGACTAATTCCGGCACTGCTAATTCTGCCCCGGCTAATTCCACCGCGGCTGCGGCCAGTCCGCGCCTCACGGTGGAGGTACAGTTGGATGCGGCGATCGCGGGTCGGATTGGGCCAAACGCCGTGCTTTTTGTGCTGGCCAAACAAGTCGCCGGGATGCCCATGCCGCTGGCCGTCAAACGCCTGCCTGCGGCCAATTTTCCGGTCACCGTGGTGCTCGACGACAGCTTGGCGATGTCGCCCGCAGCGCGCCTGAGTTCAGCCAGCGTGGTGGACGTCGTGGCGCGCATTTCTCAAGCGGGACAACCCGTGGCGGCCAGTGGCGATCTGCAAGGAAAAATCGCCGGTCTCAGCGTGGGACCGGACGTCCACATCCGCGTGAACATTACCGACGTCGTGCCCTGAAATAGACGGGCGTTACGGCATTTCCTCGATATAGGTGTATTCCATTGGCACCTGCACGTAGCGTTTTTTACCCTCGACCTCGGTCCAGAAATAGTAATAACCCTTGCTTGGTTCGCTGGTGACTTTGCCATCGCGGATGTCCCAAGACTTTAGGTGATTGCCGGTCGCGAACGTGACGCGATAGTTACCTTCGAGCCAGCTCACGCCCATTCGCGAAATTTTATTTTGTTGATCTTCCGAGCAACCATTCAAACTGATCGCAATG
>CAIPNE010000208.1 GCA_903866355.1 uncultured Gammaproteobacteria bacterium | reverse complement strand
GCGCGCTCTACTCGCTGCTCCCTTCGTCTAGCGGTTAGGACGGTGCCCTCTCACGGCGCAAACAGGGGTTCGATTCCCCTAGGGAGTACCACACCAGCGCGGTGCGCGGGTGGTCGTGCGCGTTGCCACAGCAACACGGCTAACACGCCACAACCCCACCAAACCACCCGCGAGTGCTCGTTCCACAAGCCTGTTGAACGCCGGGTCACCGACCCCAAAATCACCACCTTATTCCTTTAGCGACCGGTTAAGGCCGCACGCTTCATGCTGCGACCCAACTTGGGGGCAGGCCGCGATTTGCTGGCATTCCTGCCGGGGCCTCGGGTCATTCGCCACGGCGTTCGCCGGCCCTCCTCGTTGAGGGTCGCGGTGGATCGTGCTCGTGCCGGAGCGAAAGATGGTAGATGACACTGCGAAGTAGCTTGCCTAAACTTCGGGCTCAACGCTTGGACGTGACCGGCAAAAAAGGAAGCAGCGAGATGACCTTGCACTGGGGCCACGGGCCCACCCGCACAGCAAGTTGCTCGCGTGCCGTGGAGGCGTTCCCATGCTAATTCGCTTTTGGGGCACCCGGGGTTCGCTCCCGGTCGCGCTCACCGCCTCGAAAGTGCTAGCCAAAGTGGCCGCCGCGCTGTTGGCTGCAGAGGGGCGGCGCTTTGCCAATCTTGAAGAGGCCAGCGATTTCGCCCGCACGCTGCCCTTTAGCGTGGCGCAGACTTGGGGTGGACATTCGAGCTGCGTTGAACTGGAAGTCACGCGCCCAACCGGCACCGGCCATGAATACCTATTGTGCGATTTGGGCAGCGGCATCCGCCCGTTCGGCAGTAGCGTGCTAGCGCGCCACGGACCCGGTGCCGCGAATACCTTCCATATTTTTATGTCCCATGTGCACTGGGACCACATCATGGGTTTTCCACTTTTTGCGCCGGCGTATATTCGCGGTAATCGCATTATCGTGTATGGCTGCCACACCGAACTCGAAGCGGCTTTTCGACGGCAACACGGCGCGCCGTCGTTTCCGGTAAGTTTTGACAAACTCTCGGCAGACATCGAGTTTGTGACCCTGACCCCGGCGGTGACTACCGAGGTGGCCGGAGTCCGCGTGACGCCCAAAGTACAGTTGCACAGCGGCGACTCCTACGGCTATCGCTTCGAACACGGTGGCAAGTCCTTTGTGTATTCCACCGACTCCGAGCACAAGCTCCAAGATCGAAAACAATCCGCGGATTTCGTCGAATTTTTTCGCAACGCAGATCTCGTGTGCTTCGATGCCATGTACTCCTTCGCCGAAACCATTTCGGTCAAGGAAGACTGGGGACATTCCAGCAACGTGGTCGGGGTAGAACTGTGCCAGCAGGCGCACGCGAAAAAACTGGCGTTGTTTCACCACGAACCCATCCATGACGATGCCCGCATTGCTGCGATCGAAATGGAAAGCCGGCGTTTCGAAGAAATCACGCGGGCCCAGCACCCAAAGCTGGAGATAGTGTCGGCTTGGGATGGTTTGGAAATCGAACTCTAAAGTTCAGTGCACGCAGAGGCGCCGACGCTAGCCGGCCCACTCAGCCATTTCTTCTAGCGAGAAGCCCCCCGCCAAACGCGCCTCTTGGTTGAACGGCCCGCGCGGCAAACTTTGCCCATAGGCGACACATAAGGCCGTAAAAGTTGCCTGCGGTGCCACCGCACGTTGTGCGCACAGCCAGTGGTACCAGTGATTACCCACCGCCACGTGGCCAACCTCATCGCGCAGAATAATCGCCAGAATGTCGGCCGCGGCCGTGTCCCCCGCCGCCCGCAAGCGTGTTTGCAGGCCCGGCGTGACATCAAGCCCCCGGGCTTCCAACACGCGGGGCACCAGCGCCATGCGGGCCAAAGGGTCGGCAATAGTCTTACGCGCAGCGTCCCACAGGCCGTCGTGGGCAACAAAATCGCCGTAGGCATGACCTAACGTCGCCAGATGCGCGGCCAATAGTTCGTAGTGATGCGCTTCCTCACCCGCCACCTGCAGCCAGTCTAAATAAAACGCTAGCGGTAGATCGGGGAAGCGCACGATCGCGTCCAGCGCCAAATTGATCGCGTTAAACTCAATGTGCGCGATGGCATGGATCAACGCCGCACGGCCTTGGGGCGAACCTAACCGGCGGCGCGGCACGTGTTGCGGGGCGACCAATAGTGGCGCGGCGGGCCGCCCGGGCACCTCGCTCGGCGCGAGGAGTAAGGCGGGATCTGGCACGCCCGGTGCTGCGGCCAAGGCACGCGTGAGCGCTACTTTCGCCTCAGGATCTGGACAGATGAGCGCCTGCCAGGCGGCCGCCCGGGTTTCCAGCGGCGCGCTCAATGCCCGTTCCTGCCCAGCAAACAAAGCTCACTCGCTAGCTGCGGCTGCTCGCCAGTGGGTCGGCGCTGGCCGGGCCAGTGTGCTGACCCAAGGCCCATGGTGACGGCGGGTTTCAAGGGAGGTGCTAACTCGTCAGGAAGATAATTTAAAGGGTCGCCGGGGCTGGCCCCAAGCCAGCACTAGCACCCCGTGAGCAGGGCGCCGGCACACCGTCAGAGAAAGTGGCCGCCCAGCGTTAACAGGGGCAGTATAGGTGGCCTAACTTCCCGGCGCCGTAGGCTTGCGATACGGGCTCCGCAAGGGCTCTGGACGCGCGCCAGATCGGGCCAATTCAAACACGATGCATCCCTTCGATGCGACGCAAATTTCGAGCAAGACCATGCCCACTTCCCCGACTCTGGCTGGACGTCCGGTGGCCCTAGGACGCCGGCTGGCCGCGATCTTTTATGATGCACTGGCGCTGATCGGCATCTGGTTTGTGGCTGGGGCCGCGGCCGTCGCCTTTCACCACGGCGAGGCCATGCCGGCCAGCAGCGCTGGCTTTTCGCTCTACCTCGCACTGCTGAGCTATGCCTATTTTGGCCTGTCTTGGCGACGCGGCGGCCAAACGCTCGGCATGAAGACTTGGCGCATCAAAGTGGTGGATGCCGCAACGTTGGCGCCCTTATCGTGGCGCCAAAGCGTCTTGCGTTACACCGTGGGACTACTCGCTTGGCTGCCCTTAGGGTTTGGCTACTGGTGGGCACTCACCGACCCATTGGGACGCGGCTGGCCCGACCGCGCCTCCGCCACCCGGCTCATCCGCGTTTAAACGTGAGCCACTTCAAGGTGTTTTGGCCAGCAACGCGCCAGCTACCAGCAACATCAGCAAACCCGGCCCCGCCGCCGACAAAAACGGTGGCACTTCGTAGACCACCCCGAGATGCCCGGCCGCCTGATTGAGCAAATGGAAGCCTAAGCCGATCAAGGCGCCCACCAGCACCCGCTGCCCCACCGTCACTGACCGATTGGCGCGCAGTACCATCGGCACCGCCAGCAACACCATCACCACAGTCGCCAGCGGATAGGTCAGCTTGGTCCATAGCGCGTGCTGGTAACGCTCGGAGTCTTCGCCATTGCGACTCAGGAAGCGGGTGTAACGCACCAAACTCAGCACATCTAGGCTTTTAGGTTCGATGGTCACCATCGCCAGCAGCTCCGGTTTTAATCTGGAATCCCAAGGCGCTTCATCCAAGTGACGCGCGCGCAGGCCTTCGTCGTCCATTTCAGTGCGAGAAATATTTTGCAAAATCCAATCCTGTCCCACATAGCGGGCAGACTCTGCGTAGGTGCTCGACTTCAGCCGGTTGAGATCATCAAATTCGTAGATATAAATTTCGCGCAATTGGTCGCCCGGGAGGATTTGGCGAATATTCACGTAGCTGCGCCCATCGCGTGACCAAAATCCGTGTTCTGACTGGAAACTCACGTGCTCGTTCAAGGCGTTGTTGCGCAGGTCACGCGCAACGCGTTCAGCGGGCGGCGCCAAAAGTTCGCCCACCAAAAAAACAATCCCCAGCATGATTAAGCCAGATTTCAGGACCGCACCGACGACCCGTGCTTTCGGCACGCCGGCGGCCCGAATGACGGTAATTTCGCCGTTGCGCATCAGCGTACCAAACCCCAGCAGCGCCCCAATGAGCGCAGCCATGGGGAATAGCTGGTAGGTCAGGCCTGGCGTATTGAGGACCACGTAACCCGCTGCTTTCCACACGGTATAGACCCCATGTCCCACGTCTTCCAGTTGGTCTATAAAAGCGAAAAACGTAAAAATGCCCACCAGCACCACGAGCACGGTCAGCGTGGTGGAAATGATGGCCCAGCCAATGTAGCGGTCGAGAATTTTCATGGTATTGCGCCGGTAGTATACCTGCGCTTTACGCCGCCAAATCCAAACGCATACACTGTTTTGAGGTGCTGTGCGTTGCCCTTTAAGCTCGCGTCCACCATTCTGCGCGTCCCCCTTTTTCAATTTGGAGCAGCTCATGGACATCTCCATCAAGCGTGGCAATGCGCACGAGCAAAAAACCGCCTGCCTGATCGTCGGCATCCACGATGGTAAGCGGCTCTCCGCCGCCGCCACAGCGCTAGACCATGCGCTCCAGGGCACGCTGTCAAGGCTCGTCAAGCGGGGCGACATTACCGGCAAAGTAGGCGAAACCTTACTGTTGCCCGAGGCTACCGGTACCAGTGCGGAGCGCATTTTGGTGGTGGGCTGCGGCGCAGTAGAGGGGGTGCGGCCAGCGGAATACCAGCAAGTCATCGACAAGGCTGCCCAAACCGTCAACGCCTTGGGCCTGCGCAACGCCACCGTCACACTCAGTGACGGCAACGTGATCGAGCGCGATTTAGCCTGGAAAATCTCGCAAACCGTGCTGGCGTTTAATAGCAACGCTTATCGATTTGAGCAACTAAAGAGCAAGCCTTCCAAAAAACCTGTCTGCGGCCGTCTGCACCTGCTGGTAGCCGCCGAGGACGTGGCCGAGGCTCAGCGCGCAGCGGGGCTGGCACTAGGCGTGGCCAACGGCATCAAGTTGTCGAAAGACTTAGCCAATCTGCCGGGCAACCACTGCACACCGCGCCATTTGGCCACCGTGGCCCGCGGGTTGGGCAAAATCCATAAAAGCCTTGCCGTCACCGTCCTCGAACGGGCCGCAATGCAAACCCTGCGCATGGGTTCGCTGCTGGCGGTCGCTCAGGGGAGCGCCGAGGCCCCCAAATTTATCACCATAGAATATTCAGGCGGCCCCGCCAAAGCGCGTCCGGTGGTGCTGGTTGGCAAAGGGGTGACGTTCGACTCCGGCGGCATTTCGCTCAAGCCGGGACCCGCGATGGACGAGATGAAATTCGATATGGTCGGTGCAGCCAGCGTGTTGGGCGTGCTCCAGGCAGTGGCGGAACTGGCGCTGCCTATTAATGTGGTGGGCATCGTGCCTTGCGTCGAAAACATGCCCGACGGACACGCCATCAAACCCGGTGATGTGGTGACCAGCATGTCCGGACAGACCATCGAAATCCTCAACACGGATGCAGAAGGTCGGCTCATTCTTTGCGATGCGCTGACTTATGCAAAACGTTTCGACCCGGACGTCGTCATCGACATCGCCACCCTAACCGGCGCTTGCGTGATCGCGCTGGGCGCCCATGCCAGCGGTCTGCTCGCTAATCACGACGACCTTGCCAACGAACTCTTGGCAGCGGGCCAATTGAGCGGCGACCGTGCGTGGCGCCTGCCACTCTGGGAGGACTACCAGCGGCAGTTGGATAGCAATTTCGCCGATATGGCTAATGTGGGAGGACGCGAGGCTGGCAGCATCACCGCCGCCTGTTTCTTGTCGCGATTTACCAAAGAATACCGTTGGGCGCATCTGGATATTGCGGGTACGGCTTGGCTCTCCGGCAAAAGCAAAGGCGCCAGCGGCCGGCCGGTGCCCTTGCTGATGGAATTCCTTCTCAGCCGGGTGCGGGCGGGCGCGTAGGCGCGCGCAAAATGACCCACATCGACTTCCACGTCCGGCCGATCCAAGCCCACCGGGAACACGACTTATTCATCTGCAAACTGGTGGCTAAAGCGTGGCAAGACGGGCAGCGCGTTCATTTGCACTGCCAGGATCACCACACCCAGACGGCGCTCGACGAACTGCTCTGGACCTTCCAGGAGACCAGCTTCGTGCCACATGCCGTGCTGGGTAGCGCGGCGGCGGCGTCGGTAGCCGTCACCTTGGGGGTGGGCGAGGAAGTGCCCGCTATCGCACAGGTGCTGGTGAACCTCCATCCAGAAGTGCCGCCGTTCTTCAGCCAGTTTGAACAGGTGATCGAAACCACCGGTGCCGACGAAAACACCAAAACCCGCGCCCGACAACGGTATAAATTCTATAAAGATCGCGGTTATTCCATCGCAATGATTAACGCCTAGACCACCATGCAAGACGAATCGCCAAACCCCAACGCCCCCGACCTAACCGCCACGCTGGGTCTGCTAGAAGATCTCCTCGAGGTTCGCCACCGCGAACTCACCGATCTGCGGGGCGGTCAGCGACTGCCACCTGGTCTCGTTCCGCCCAGGCTAACCGAGCGCGTGAGCGATGTGCTCAGCACGCAGTTTCATCAGGCGCCGGCATTAACACCGGCAACACCCCATCAGTCCTCACCACAGTCCGCATCTACCATGAACGCTGAACCCGCGATTGCTAAAATCTACGACCCCCACGCCATTGAACAAGCGCGCTATCGCCAATGGGAGCAGGCGGGTTATTTCGCAGCCCAGGGGCGCGACACGCCTTACTGCATCATGCTGCCGCCGCCGAATGTCACCGGCAGCCTGCATATGGGTCATGCGTTCCAAGACACCCTCATGGACGCCCTCATCCGCTACCACCGCATGCAAGGCTTTCGCACGCTGTGGCAATGTGGCACCGATCACGCCGGGATCGCCACGCAAATGGTGGTCGAGCGTCAGCTTGCCCAGAAAGGCCAGTCGCGCCAAGCACTGGGCCGCGACCGATTTGTCGATGCGGTTTGGGAATGGAAAGGAGAGTCCGGCGGGACCATTTCGCAACAGTTGCGGCGCATGGGCGCCTCGATGGATTGGACCCGCGAGCGCTTCACGATGGACGAGGGCCTGTCCAGCGCGGTCACCGAAGTATTCGTGCGGCTGCATGAGGAAGGTCTCATCTATCGTGGTAAACGGCTGGTGAATTGGGACCCCGTGCTCAATACCGCCATTTCTGATCTGGAGGTGGTGGCCCAAGAAGAACAGGGATATCTGTGGCATCTGCGCTATCCGCTGAGCGATGGCACGGGGCATGTCGTGGTGGCGACGACCCGGCCCGAGACCCTGTTAGGCGATGCTGCAGTGGCGGTCCATCCAGAGGACGAACGCTATGCCCATTTGATCGGAAAATCGGTGACGCTACCGCTGTGCGATCGCCACATTCCGATTATCGCCGACACCTACGTAGACCCGGCTTTTGGCTCGGGCTGCGTCAAAATTACCCCCGCGCACGACTTCACTGACTACGCCGTGGGCGAGCGCCACGCGCTACCCCAGATCAATATTTTCACCGACCAGGCGGCCATCAACGACAACGGCCCCGAGGCCTATCGTGGGCTAGACCGCTTCGCCGCACGCCAGCGCATCGTGGCCGATTTGCAGGCATTAGGTCTGATAGAGCGCATCGATGACCACAAGCTGATGGTGCCGCGCGGCGACCGCTCGCAAGCGGTCATCGAACCCTACCTGACGGACCAATGGTTTGTGCGGGTCGCGCCGCTGGCCGAACCCGCCATTGCCTGCGTAGAAGATGGACGCATCCGCTTTGTGCCTGAAAACTGGGCTAAAACCTATTTTGAATGGATGCGCAACATTGAGGATTGGTGCATCTCTCGTCAGCTTTGGTGGGGGCATCGGATCCCCGCTTGGTATGGCCCCGATGGCAGCATTTACGTCGGCCGCACCGAGAGCGAGGCGCGCGCCAAAGCCGGCTTAGCCGCAGAGGTGCCACTGCGGCAAGACGAAGACGTGCTCGACACTTGGTTTTCCAGTGCGCTCTGGCCGTTCTCCACCTTAGGCTGGCCACAAAAAACCCCTGAATTGGCGACGTTCTACCCCACCAGCGTGCTGGTGACAGGCTTCGATATCATTTTTTTCTGGGTTGCCCGGATGATCATGATGGGGCTGAAGTTCATGGGCGATGTACCCTTCCACGAGGTCTATATCCATGGCCTCGTGCGGGATGCCGATGGCAATAAAATGTCGAAGTCGAAGGGAAATATTATCGACCCCATCGACCTCAGCGACGGCTTCGAGCTGGCCCCGCTCATCACCAAACGCACGACCGGCCTCATGCGCCCGGAAGAAGCACCCAAAATTGAAGCGGCCACGCGCCGCCAGTTCGGCGAGGGCATCCCCAGCTATGGCACGGATGCGCTGCGGTTCACCTTTGCCTCCATGGCGACGCAAGGCCGGGACGTACGCTTCGATTTAGGCCGCATCGAAGGCTATCGGAATTTTTGTAACAAGCTCTGGAATGCCAGTCGCTTCGTGCTGATGACCCTCGATGGCAAGTCCATCGCGGCAGTGGCAGACCCTGGCGGCGTGGCGGAGCGCTGGATTCGTCATCGCCTGAGCGCAGCGCTGCTGGCGGTCCGCGAGGGCTTCGACAGCTATCGTTTTGATTTGGCCGCGCAGGCGCTTTACGAATTTATCTGGGATGAATTCTGCGATTGGTATATCGAGCTCGCTAAAATTTTACTCAACTCCCCCACCAGCACCGAGGCGCACAAACAGGCCGTGCGGCGCACGCTGTTGGAGGTTTTGGAAGCCGCACTGCGCGCAGCACATCCGCTCATGCCGTTCATCAGTGAGGAAATTTGGCTGAAAGTAGCGCCCCTGCTGGGCCCGGCAGGCCCCACCCTAATGGCCGAGCCCTACCCACGGCCCGCGGATTACGCCACCGACCCACTCGCGGCAGCCGAAATCAGTTGGCTCAAAACGCTGGTGCTCGGGGTGCGGCGCATTCGGGCCGAAAGCAATTTGGAGCCCAGCAAACGTATCCCTTTGCAGGTCAAAGGCGGCACCGAGCAAGAGCGCGCTTGGCTGCTCGAGTGCACGCCGTTCATTGTGCAGTTGGCGCGGGTGGACCGCATCGAACGCGTGGAACTCGCCACCACAGACGCCACCACGGCCTTGGCGGGAGAGACTACCCTGCTCGTGCCACTGCTGGATTTAATCGATCCCGCGGTGGAAGTTGAGCGCCTAGCCAAGGAAATTGCGCGTCTAGAGCAGGATTTGGAGCGGGTGACGAACAAGCTCGCTAACGCCGACTTTGTAGCGCGGGCGCCCGCCGCAGTCGTGGAGAAAGAGCGCAAGCGCGCGGCCGACAACGCCAACTCGATCGAGCGACTGCGTCAGCAGGTGGTGAAGTTGCGCGGCACGCTCTGAGCGCCGCCGCCGTCGGCTCAGCCGACGGCGACTTTCATGACAACAGAAACCACGCCCCACACGGCCACGACAAACAGCACCGTGCCGACTAGGCCGGCCAGGATGAAAGTCCGTGCGGAGCCTCGCTTGAAATCCCGCTCACGGTTGCGCGAACTCTGAACCCCGAAAGCCGCCGCAAGCACACTTTGCGCGACTTGTAGTAGAGTCATCTTGTCGTCTGACGGCCGGTTTGGTTGGTTTTTCATCGGTCGACTGCGCGCCACCTAGGTCAAATTTAGTGAGTCATCGTGCCACCATGTTCAGCCAACTTAAAGAAGATCTAAACAGCATCTTCGCGCGCGATCCCGCCGCTCGAAACCTCTTCGAGATCGTGACCACCTATCCCGGCGTGCATGCGCTGCTGTTTCATCGGCTGGCCCACTGGCTGTGGCTAGGCGGCTGGAAATGGCTAGCGCGCTTGCTCTCGCAGATTGGGCGGTTTCTGACCGGCATCGAAATCCACCCCGGTGCGACGATCGGACGACGATTTTTTATCGACCACGGCATGGGCGTGGTGATCGGCGAGACCGCAGAAATTGGCGATGACTGCACGCTCTATCACGGCGTGACGCTCGGCGGCACAACCTGGAATAAAGGCAAACGACACCCAACCCTTAAAAACGGTGTGGTCATCGGCGCCGGGGCCAAAATCCTCGGGCCGATCACGGTTGGCGACAACGCCCGCGTGGGTTCAAACGCCGTGGTGGTCAAGGATGTACCGACCGGCGCGACGATGGTGGGGATCCCCGCCCGCGCCGCCAGCAATAAATCCGCGAGCGCCGACTTGGCGTTCAACCCAGAGCCCGCTAAAGCGAGCCCTTGTTTTGACGCCTATGGCGAAGCGCCTGGTTTAAACGATCCGCTGACCCTCACCTTGGAACAAGTCTCCCTGCACACGTGCAGCCTCGAAGAGAAAATCACCGCGCTGGAACACGCGGTGCGAGCGCTGCAAAAAACCCCCTGAGCGCACCGTGGTGCGCTGCGAGATTTTGCGCTTGACCTAACGCGCACCTATCCCGGACAATTCCCTAGGTTAACGCTAGGGAATCCAGCGGCGGGGTAATATGAGACTCACAACCAAAGGGCGCTACGCCGTAACGGCGATGGTAGAACTGGCGCTAAATCAAGGCCAAGGCTGGCTGTCGCTGGCGGAAATCGCCGAGCGACACCACATTTCGCAATCCTATTTAGAACAGCTTTTCGCCGCCCTCCGGCGCAGCGGGCTGGTGGACGGGTCACGCGGACCGGGCGGTGGTTACCGTTTGGGTCGCCCGCGCGCCGACATCACCGTCGCCAACGTCATCGATGCGGTCGACGAAACCCTCGACGCCACCAAGTGTGGGGGCAAGCGCAACTGTCAGGGCGACCAAGGGTGTGTCACCCACGATTTGTGGGCCGAACTCAGCGACCGGATAAGACAGTACCTCAACAGCGTGAGCCTCGAGAGTGTGGCCACCAACGCCCGCGCGAGCGGTAGCGTCCAAATCTTGCGGCAATGGCCGAGCGCAAACCTGCAGCCTGATTCTTCAGCTGCCTGAACTTGACGGAGGAACGATCGATGGCTGTTTCCTTGACCGAACGCGCCGCACGGCACGTTGAACGATTTTTATCCGGCGCGACCAACAGCGCCGCTCTACGGGTGAGCATTAAACCCACCGGCTGCTCGGGTTACGCCTATGTGGTGCAGCCAGCTGCAGCCCCAGGGGCACATGATCTCGTGTTTGAATCACACGGCGTGCAGGTCATTGTGGATGACGAAAGCCTGAAATTTCTGGACGGCACCGAGGTAGATTTCGCGCGCGAAGGCCTCAACGAAGGCTTTAAATTCAACAACCCTAACGTGGCGGCAACCTGTGGCTGCGGCGAGAGCTTCAGCGTTTAAATCATGTCAACGACCTCCCCCGAAATCCAATCGCTCATCGCCCAAAAATACGATGCCGGTTTCGTCACCGACATCGAACAAGAGCAACTGCCACCCGGTCTGAGCGAAGACACTGTGCGCTTTATTTCGGCCAAAAAAGGCGAGCCCGAGTGGCTGCTGACTTGGCGGCTCAAAGCCTTTGCACGTTGGCAGCAAATGAAAGAGCCCGAGTGGGCGCATGTGCACTATCCCAAAATCGACTATCAGGCGATCTCCTACTACGCCGCGCCCAAGTCGGCAAAAGACGCGCCGAAGAGCCTAGCGGATGTCGATCCCAAACTCATCGAAACCTATAACAAGCTGGGAATCCCGCTGGAAGAGCAAAAAATGCTCGCCGGCGTGGCGGTCGATGTGGTGTTCGACAGTGTTTCCGTGCACACCACTTTTAAAGACAAGCTGGCGACCGCGGGCGTCATTTTCTGCTCGTTCTCAGAAGCGGTGCGCGAACATCCCGCACTGATACAACGCTACTTGGGCTCGGTGGTACCGCAACACGACAACTATTACGCGGCGCTCAATTCCGCCGTATTTTCGGATGGTTCGTTCGTCTACATCCCCAAGAACACCCGCTGCCCGATGGAGTTGTCGACCTACTTCCGCATGAACGCCATCAACACCGGGCAGTTCGAACGCACGCTCATCGTCGCCGAAGAAGGCAGTTATGTGAGCTATCTCGAAGGCTGCACCGCGCCCCAGCGCGATGAATATCAGAGCCACGCGGCAGTGGTGGAGATGGTCGCACTAGATAACGACACATTTAAATATTACACCGTTCAGAACTGGTATCCGGGCGACGAAGAAGGCCGCGGCGGTATTTATAACTTCGTGACCAAACGGGGTGATTGCCGGGGGCGTAATTCCAAAATTTCGTGGACCCAGGTTGAAACCGGCTCCGCCATCACCTGGAAATATCCCAGCTGTGTGCTCAGAGGCGAAAACTCGGTCGGCGAATTCTATTCGGTAGCCCTCACTAACCATCGCCAGCAAGCCGATACCGGGACCAAGATGATCCATCTAGGGCGCAACACCCGTAGCACCATCATCTCCAAAGGGATCTCGGCCGGGCGCGGACAAAACGCCTATCGCGGTTTGGTCCGCATTGCTCGCAGCGCAGAAGGCGCGCGCAACTACACGCAATGCGACTCGCTGCTAATTGGCGATGCCTGCGGGGCGCACACTTTCCCGTATGTCGAAGTCAAAAACAGCAGTGCCAAAGTGGAGCACGAAGCCTCCACCTCTAAAATTAGCGAGGATCAGCTCT